>JAPKZC010000738.1 GCA_026394025.1 Candidatus Solibacter sp. | reverse complement strand
TTCATGGAGTTCCTTTCTTCTCCGGTGCGTGTCTGGATAACACTACATCGTACGAAGATTCGGAACGCCTCTTCAATTTGGTTGCGGCTCTGCCGCGCTATGCCTCTGCGTTGAATAGCATCCTCGAATTGCGAGAGTCCTAAGTGAATTACCCCGACTCCGTCCAGTTCCTCTACACCCTCGGCAACGAAATCAAAACCGCCAAGCTCGGCCTCCAGCGCATCACCCAGGTGCTCGATGCTCTGGACCGCCCGCAGGACCGCCTCCACTTCGTCCACGTCGCCGGCACCAACGGTAAAGGCTCCACCTGCGCCATGATCGCTTCCGCCCTGCTCGCCGCCGGCCGGCGCACCGGGCTCTTCACCTCGCCCCACCTGTCCGAGCCCACCGAGCGCATCCAGATCGATGGCCGCCCCATTTCCGCCGGCCGCTTCGCCAACGCCTTTGAACGCGTACATGCTACCGTGGAGCGGCTCCTGGCCGATGGCGCCATCGATTTGCACACCACCTACTTTGAAACCGTCACCGCCATGGCTCTCCTCGTCTTCGCCGAAGAAGCGGTGGACATGGTGGTGCTCGAAGTGGGGCTCGGCGGCCGCCTCGACGCCACCAACGTCGTGTCACCCGATCTGTGCGTCGTCACACCCATCGATTTCGACCACGAGGCCTTTCTCGGCCGCAGCCTCGAAGCCATCGCGGGCGAGAAGGCGGGCATTCTCAAGGCCGGCGTCACGGCCGTCTTTGCCCGCCAGCGCTCCGAAGCGGCCGCCGTGCTCAATCTGCGCGCCGAGCAACTCTGCATCCCCGTCGCGCGCACCGACGCGTGGGTCATCGATCGTCTCCTGCTCGACGCGCGCGGCAGCCGATTTCTACTCAGCGGCGAACTCGATCTCGATATCGTGTGCCCGCTGGCCGGCCAACACCAGGTGGAGAATGCCGCCACCGCCGCCGTGGCGCTCACCCGCCTGGGAATTTCCGAACCGGAAATCATCGCCGGAATTGCGCAGACCCGCTGGCCCGGACGGCTGGAGCGCGTCTCCGCACATCCCGAGATCATCCTCGATGGCGCCCACAATCCCGCCGGCGCGCGCGCCCTGGCGGCCTACATCGCGCGCTTCTATTCCGCCCGCCGCGTCCGCCTGATCTACGGGGCCATGCGCGACAAAGCCATCGACGAAATCAGCGGTGTCCTCTTCCCGCATGCTCAACAGATCATCGTCACCGCGCCGCGCCAGGCGCGCTCCCTCTCCCCCGAGTCTATCCGCCAGGTGGCCGACCACCCCCATCTCCAAATCGCCGCGAATCTGCGCGACGCCCTTGCCATGGTGCGGGACGCCACGCCGGACGACGCCATCTTCATTACCGGGTCTCTCTTCCTGGTCGCCGAAGCGCGGGAACTGCTGGTGGTATAGTGGGCGAATCGATGAGTCTCGTCCGCTCCCTGCTCTTCTCCACGCCCTTGATCGTCCTCTGCACCATCGTGATGGGAACTCTTTCCCTGATCGCGTCCTTCTTCGACCCCACCGGGAATTCGCAACACCGCGTCGCGCGCGCCTGGGCCCGGATGCTGCTCGCCGTCAGTTTCATTCGGGTGCGCGTCCAAGGCCTGGAACAGCTCGATCCGCGCGGCGCCTATGTCTTCGTGGCCAACCACGGCAGCTTCATGGACATCCCGGCGCTGCTTGCCTCCCTGCCGCAACAGTTTCGCTTTTTCGCCAAAAAGGGGCTGTTCGGCATTCCCTTCCTCGGTACCCACCTGCGCCGCGCCGGACATCTTCCCGTGGATCGGAGCAGTCCGCGCGCCTCGTTGAAGAGCATGATGGAAGCCGCCCGCATCATCGGCGCCCGCAACGTCTCGGTGTTGAACTTTCCCGAAGGCGGGCGCTCCGCCGAAGGCCTCCGCCAATTCAAGGAAGGTCCCGCCTACATCGCCATCAAAGCCGGCGTGCCGCTGGTGCCGGTGGCCATCGTCGGCATGCGCGACCTGCTGCCCATGGGCGCAATCCATCTGCGCAGCGGCAACGTAGTGCTGCGCGTGGGAGCCCCCATCGCCACCAAAGACCTCGAGGCCTCCCACCGCACGGAGTTGACCGCGCGCCTCTACCGCGAAGTCTCCCAATTGCTCGCCATGCCTTGAGCGCATTGTGGGATAAGCCTCCGGCTTGTCCATCCGAGCGAAGCTCGGACGCCCCCGTGGCATGAGTTCCCCCCATCTCTCGTTTGGCTCCAGCTTCACCGGCGTAGGGACCCGTCCACGCGTACTTCCCATCCCCGCCTTCGCAAATCAGTATCATATGGATTGCGACTCCCTTAATCCGCAATCCCGTTAATGAACAAACAGGACCTCAGCGAGCGCGACATCTGCACCAAGTACATCACTCCCGCCGTCAAACTCGCAGGCTGGGACGAGATGGATCAGATCCGCGAGGAAGTCGACTTCACCAAAGGCCGCATCATCGTACGCGGCAAAATGGTCACCCGCGGCAAGGCCAAGCGCGCCGATTACATCCTCTACTACAAACCCAACATCCCCATCGCCCTCATCGAAGCCAAGGACAACTCCCACAGCGTCGGCGATGGCATGCAGCAGGCCCTCGACTACGCCGTCACCCTCGACATCCCCTTCGTCTTCTCTTCCAAC
>JAPKZC010001024.1 GCA_026394025.1 Candidatus Solibacter sp. | reverse complement strand
CGGTCAAAGTGGTCTTGGGAGATGGCGCTGTCTGGATCTGGAATCTGGCCGACCAGCACTTCCCCGGCGCCATTCAAATCGTGGATCCGTACCATGCCCGGATCCTTCTTTTCACTTTTATGCCGCACTTGACCCTTTGACCCTTGTGAAACTTGTGAAACGGCGCACTTAGCAGGCGCTGTGCCCAGTGCTACCCTCAAGAGATGCCCCGGTATGAAATTTCTTCCGGCCGCCATTCGCCAGCGACCCGCGTTACACTCCTGGTTCTTGTGCTGTTCATCTTGTTCGGCGCGCGCTCGTTTTCCGGCTACGCCGTCGAGATCGAATGGTGGAAGGAACTGGGCCAACTCAAAACCTGGTTCAGCATGCTGTATTACAGCATCGCTCCCGTCGCCGCCGCGACGCTGCTGGCGTTCGCCGTGCTCTGGGTCTCTCACGCGCGCGCGCTCAAGTTCGCCGGCGCCCGTCTCGGCGAACACCGCCTCTACGCAAGAGTCTCTACTTTCGCACTGCTCATCCTCGGCTGGTTCCTCTCCGCCGGCGCCATCGACAATTGGACCGTGGTCCGCTTCGCCGGCTCGCGCGGTCTGCCTGCCGCCACCACCGCGTGGCGCGACGCCGTCTTCAGCCAACCGCTGTCCTTCTATCTCTTCGATCTTCCGTTCTACTCGCTGTTGCGCGGTTATTTTCTGGCGGTGATCATCGCCTGCATACTGGTTTACTGGGTGGCCGCCCGCGGTTGGCAACTGCGGCACAAGATGCCGGATCTGCGCAACGCCCAGGAGTTCGACCCCAGCCTGCTCAAGCTCGAAGGCGGCCTGGAATCGCGCTTCCTGCGCGGCGCGGCGGTGGTCCTGCTGCTCGCGTTCGCCCTCAAGTTCTACCTGGGCCGCTACGAAATGGTCTATAACCAGCACGGCAGCTTCCTGGTGGGCATCGATTACGTCGATCAGAACATCGGGCTTCCGCTGCAGTGGTTGCTCATCTTCGCGTGCCTCGCCGCCGCCGGGTTCGTCTGGATGGGCCGTTGGTTCCTCGCCGGCCTCATGGCGCTATCCCTGGTAGTGGATTTCGCCGCTCCCCGCCTGGTGAGCGCGCTCTATGTCCGCCCCAATGAGATCTCTCTTCAGCGCCCCTACATTCAGAGCCACATTCGCGCCACGCGCGCTGCCTTCGGCATCGAACAGCGGTTTAAGGAAGTGGAGTTCAAAGCCCGCCCCGAAGCGCCCATTGATATGGCGGCCCATAAGCCGATCCTCGACAACGTCCGCCTGTGGGATACGCGCGCCTTCCATGACACGGTGACGCAGATCCAGGCATTGCGCCCCTACTACGTCTTTGCCGATACCGACGTGGACCGCTACACCATCGACGGCCAGTACCGCCAGACGCTGCTCACGCCGCGCGAACTCGATCTGCGCCAACTTCCGGCTGCGCGCGCCAACTGGATCAACCCGGCCTTCATCTATACGCACGGTTATGGCGTGGTGCTTGCGCCCGTCAGCCAGATCACAACCGATGGCCTGCCCGTGCTGCTGATCGATAACGCGCCACCCGAGGTGAAAACCAAATCCCTCAAGCTGACGCGTCCCGAACTCTACTACGGCGAAGTCACCCACGAGCCGGTTTTCGTCCACACGTCGCGCGAAGAGTTCAACTACCCCAGCGGGGAATCCAACGTATCCTCGCGGTACGAAGGCAAGGGCGGTTTTCCCATCTCTGGCTTCGGCATGCGCCTCGCCGCCGCCATCACGGAAGGCGAGCCCAACATCCTGCTGACCAGCTATCTCACCGACAGAAGCCGCATGATGATCCACCGCAAGGTGGCCGACCGCCTCAACGAACTCGCCGGCTTCCTCGCCTGGGATCCCGACCCCTACCTGGTGATCACCGACGAAGGCCGCCTGG
>JAPKZC010000933.1:8057-8516 GCA_026394025.1 Candidatus Solibacter sp. | reverse complement strand
CAGGAGGAAGAATTCCGACAACGGGGCATGGACCCCGCCGCCGCGCACGCCGCCGCCCTCCGCGAATTCGGCGGCGTCGCCCAGGCCAAGGAAGACTATCGCGACCGCCGCGGAGTCCCCTGGCTCGAAAGCACCGCCCGCGATCTCCGCTACGCGCTTCGCGGCCTGCGCCGCACACCGGGCTTCACCATCGCCGCAATCCTCTCCCTCGCCCTCGGCATCGGCGCCAACACCGCCATCTTCTCCCTGTTCCACACCTTGATGCTGCGCCTGTTGCCCGTCGCCCGGCCCCACGAACTGGTAAGCCTTTATCAAACTGGCGGCTGGATCAAGGGTCCCATGTCCTACCCGTTATTCCAGGAGATCGCCAAACGCCGCGACCTTTTCACTGGCGTCATCGCCCGCACCGGCGTCGCCAAGACCCGGTTCAACACCCGTCCCGGCGCCCGAGGGCAATAT
>JAPKZC010000933.1:2580-8043 GCA_026394025.1 Candidatus Solibacter sp. | reverse complement strand
ACGCAACGCGAGTTCGTCTCCGGCAACTACTTCACCGTGCTGGGCGTGACTGCGGCCCTCGGGCGCCTGTTCACCGAAGACGACAACCGCACCCCCGGCGGCCACCCCGTTGCGGTGCTCAGCTACGATCTGTGGCGTAACAAATATGGCGCCGACCCGGGCATCCTGGGTGGCAAGATTCTGGTGGATGAACAGCCGCTGACCGTGATCGGCGTCGCCGGTCCCGGTTTCCACGGTGTGGAAGTGGAGCGCCGCGCCGAAATCTGGGTGCCCGCCATGATGGCCGGTGGTTACTTCACGAATCCGCGCAACTGGTGGATCTGGGTGGTGGCCCGCCGCCGGCCCGAGGTCTCGCAGCGCCAGGTGCAGGCCGCCATGAATGTACTGATGGCGCAGCACCTGAACGCCGTTTGGCCTACCTCCTACAACGCCGCCTTCCGCCGGAAAGCGCTGGGACAGCGGCTGGAAGTGCGCGAGGGATCGGTCGGCCTCTCCGTGCTGCGCGAGGAATTCGGCCGCCCGCTCACCGTGATGATGGTCGCCGTGGGGCTGGTCCTATTGGCCGCCTGCGCCAACGTCGCCAACCTGCTGCTGGCGCGCGGCGCGGCACGGCAGAAGGAAGTGGCGCTGCGCCTGTCGCTCGGCGCCACGCGCGGGCGTTTGGTGCGCCAGGCGTTGACGGAAAGCGTCCTGCTGGTAGTTGCCGGCGGCGCGCTCGGCATCTGGTTGGCAGCCTGGGGACAGCGCGCCATGGTCCGCTTCCTGCCGGAAAACTCCGGCAATCCGTTTGGCGCCGCCCTCGACACCACCGTGCTGCTCTTCACCCTGGGCATCACCGCGCTATCCGCGCTGCTGTTCGGCGTAGCGCCCGCGCTGCGCTCCACCGCGGTCGATCCCGCGGCCGGCTTGCGCGCGGGCAGTGTTGGCCAAGGCGGCAGCCCCCTCCTGCGGCGCGCGCTGGTGGTCGCGCAAGTCGCATTCAGCGTCGTGTTGGTCGGGTTCGCCGCGCTGTTCGGCCACAACCTGTACGCGCTGCGCAGCGTGGACCTCGGCTTCCGCAACCAGAACGTAGTCGCCTTGACGCTGGATCTTCCGCCCGGCATGCGGAAGGAAGTCCGCGCGCCCTCGCGACAACTCGCCGAGCAATTGCAGACCCTGCCCGGCGTGTCGTCGGTGAGCTATGGTTTTCCCGGACCGTTCCTCATGGGAACCGCCGGCGCCAGTATTCGCGTCCCCGGCTCGGAGCGTACCGCGCTCGAACCCGTCAATGTGGATACGGGTCACATCGCCCCGCGTTACTTCGAAACCATCGGCGCTCCGCTCGTCCTCGGCCGCGAACTGGAGCGCAACGACATGACCAGCGCCCGCAAAGTCGCCGTGGTCAACGAAGCCTTCGTCCGTGAGTTCCTGCCCGGTGAAAAACATCCCGACTCGCGCACCCTCAGCTTCGACGACACCAAGCCCGAAGGCGGTGAGCCTGTCTTCATCGTGGGAGTCGTACGCGACGTCCGCCACGCTGGCATTCAGAAGCCCGCCAAACCGACGGTCTATGTGCCCATCGACCAGGGCCAGAACGCCGGCCTGCCCACCATCCTCGTACGTACCCAGGCTTCGCCCATGGCCATGCTAAGGCCCATCTACCGGGAAATGAGCCGCCTCGGCCGCGGGGTCGCCCTCGGCGACCTCCGCACCCTCCGCCAGCAAGTCGACGATTCCATCTTCGAGCAGCGTCTGCTGGCCGCCCTCGGCGCTTTCTTCGGTACCCTTGCCATGGTGCTCGCCGCCGTCGGCCTCTACGGCGTGGTCGCCTACGGCACTGCGCGGCGCACCACCGAAATCGGCCTGCGCATCGCCCTCGGCGCACCGCGCGCCCAGGTGCTCTGGATGATCCTGCGCGATTCGCTCTTCCTCGTCGCGCTCGGCCTCGCGCTCGGCCTCCCCGCGGCGCTCGCCGGCGCGCGCGCGGTGGAATCCGTCCTCTTTGGCATCCAGCCCGCCGACCCGTTCACCTTCGCAACCACCGCGGCGTTACTCGCCGTCATCGGCGCGGCCGCCGCCTTCCTCCCCGCCCGCCGCGCCTCCCGCCTCGACCCCAGCCAGGTGCTCCGCAACGAGTAAGGCCCGGCGCCGGCCCAGGCTCAGAACGCCAGCCGCAAGCTGAACGCCATGATGCGCGCGTTCCGCGCCCCGTTGAACGCTCCGAAGTTGGCGTTGGTCTGGTTGCCCGCCGCGTCGAAACGAGCTGCCGAATCCACTCCGGAGAACTGCGTGTGGTTGAAGGCGTTGTAAGCCTCCGCCCGGAAATCGAGGTACCGTCTCTCGCTCGAACCTATCGGGAACCGCTTACCGATCGTGAGATCCCAGTTGTTGGTGCCCGGCCCGCGCAGGACGCCGATCCCCGCGTTGCCGAAACTGCGCACCGGAGTCAGTGCGAAGGCGGCCTGGTTGAAGTTCTTGAAGAACGTGCGGTCGCCCTTGGGAACATAGGGGTTCCCGATTACCGTGATCCGCGCGCCTTCGGTCGAACCCGTGATGTCCGATGTGTAGGTCGTGCTCAGGCTAGGCGTGTATGGCGAGCCCGAGATGAACGACGTGACGCCGGAGATTCTCCAGTCGTCCGTGACCGCCCGCAGCCACTTTGCGCCCAGCTTCCGGCTAAGCGCGGGCAACTCGTAGGCGTAGTTGACCGTCAGCGCGTTGGGGCGGTCGAAACCCAGCAACCCGTAGTTCCAGGATCGCGGATTGAAATAAAAGCTCGGTGTGCTGAAGCCCAGATTCTTCGAGAACGTGTATGAAGCGCCGAACATCAGGTGCCGGCTGAACTGTCGCCGCAGCGAGAGCTGTAGCGCATTGTAGTTGGAGTTGTTGTTGAACTCCAGCATGGTCAATGTGCCCCAGCCGGCATACGGCCGCAGAAAATTGTCGGGGAGCGGTTTGCCCGGATTGGTCGGGTCGAAGGTCGCCGTGTTGAAATGGGCATACATCGGAATCGAATTGATCGGCCGGTTCCACCACAAGTGCCGTACCTGGTTGCCCACATAGGAAGCATCCAGCACCGTGCTGAAGCCCAGATTCTGCTGCACGCCGAGGCTGAAGTTCATCGACATGGGAACATGCTGGTTCCCGTACATGAAGGTGATGCTGCTGGGCGGCGCCAGGTACCCGGCGGCGCCGGTAAACGTCGCCAGGTTGCCGTAGTACAGTGTGGGGGAGTAGGTTACCGGCGGATTGCCCTGCAGCGCCTCGCCCGTTTCGTTGGTGTTGGGCCGGTCGGTGAACAGCCCCCATCCGCCACGCACCGCCGTCTTGCCATTGCCGAATACGTCATAGGCGAAACCGATTCGCGGCGTCACATAAGGTGTCTTGTAGGTGGCCATTCCACTCGGATAGCCGTTCACCCCCGCGACTTTCATGCCATTTGCGGGATTCCCCGTTCCGGGAACATAGAATCCGATCAGTGCCGCCGGCACCGTGGCGCCGGTCACCGGATCCACGCCGGAGCGCGTTTTGGTGGCGTCATACCCCGGCACATACATCCGCGGCGCATTGCCGTATGTGTAGGCCGACGGGTCGAAGCCCGCCAGGCTGTGGTTGGTGTCCGTGATGGCCGTCAGGTGCACCACCCGTATCCCGAGGTCCAGCGTCAGCCGGCGGGAAACGCGCCAGTTGTCCTGCACGAAGAACTCGGCGTTCCAGAACCAGAAATGGCCGCCCGTCCGGCTGTTGGATTCGGTGTAACTTTGGAAGTTGCCCAGCAACGCGTTGCTGAACCCATTGTTGGAATCGTATGGGTTGCTGCTCGATGTGCCGAAATTGAACACGCCGCGGTACAGGTTGCTGCTGCCGCTTTGGTTGGTCGCGAACTTCCCGGTGTGCTCGAGGTACGCGCCTGCCTTGAGGTTGTGGTTCCCCGCCACTTTCGTCACGTTGTCCTGGAAACTGCGGATCTCGTTCCAGTTCTCGTACGGCGTGTTGGAGAGTCCGATGGTCGGCGTATTGACCGGTGTTCCGCCAAACTGAATGTCCGGAATCAGGTTCTCGCTCAGCCAGCCCTGCGGATACCCCGCCCGGCTCTGCTCTGGGATGGTCACACCCCCGGCGCCTTTGAACCATTGCGGAATGTTGTTCATCTTGTCGCGCGTCAGTTGTTCGGGATTGAGCACGTTGTAGTAGATGTGCGAGTAACTCCTGCCGTAGGTAAACTCGTTGACCAGCGTCGGAGAGATGGTGTAGGTCGCGCTGAAGGCATTACCCCTTCCCGGCCTCCACAGCCTGGCATACTGCAACAGGTAATTCGAGCCGGTGAACCACTGGCCCCAGGCGTTGTCCTGGCTTTCCGGCTCCTGTATCAATCGCCAGTAGGCATGCAGCCGCGCGGTGGGGTTGGCGTCGATGCGAATCGTATCGTTGCGCCGCGGGTACTGGGCACTTCCCGACGCGATGTAGTTCCGCTGTAGCCGCAGGGTTGGGCTCGGATCGACGTAGTTCGGCAGCGGCAGGAAGTTCAGGATGGCCTGTCCGGTGGCGTCGATCCTCGATTTCGGAACCACGTTGCCGGGGAAGGCCACGCGCGTAAGGGGGTCGATGACCGGGATCATTTTCCCGCCCGTATCCAAGCTCTGCGAAAAGTCGCCGGTTCGTTCCAGCGGCGTGGGCATCGACCGGTATTGAGTGACGGGATTGAGATTGATTCTCTGCCGCGTGTATTCCTGGCCGAAGAAGAAGAACAGCTTGTCTTTGTTCTTGTTGTAGCTCCCCGGCAGCAGGATTGGCCCGCTCAGGTTGTAGCCCTGAATGTTGAAGCGGTAGGGCGAAATCCGTAGATTACTGCTGTTGTTGAAGAAATTGTTAGCGTTGAATTGTTCGTGCCGGTGCGACCAGTAGCCCGCGCCATGGTAATCGCGGCTTCCGCCCTTGGTGATCACGCTGATGGTGGCGCCCGCCTTGCGCCCATACTCCGCCTGGTAGTTCGAAGTCAGCACTTTCACTTCGGCGATGCTGTCCATGTTGCCGTTGTAGTGTATGTCGGTGTTGGAGCCGGTGTCATTGGCGCTCACGCCATCGATGGTGTAACTGATGGTGTTGTAGCTCAGCCCGTTGATGTACATCCCGCTGAGCGTGCTTGCATTGGAAGTGGCGTCGCGGTTTTTCGTATCGACTACCCCCGGCAGAGTGCTCAGCATGCCGAAAAAGTCCCGCCCCTTCAGGGCGATGTTGCTGAGCTGTGTGCCCGTCACCAGGGCGGACTTCTCGCTGCTGGCGGTCTGCAACGGCGTCACCTCGGCGGTCACCGAAATCTCCTCCGTGACGTTGCCCAGTTGCAGCATGATCCGGCCCAGGTCGCGCGTTTCGCTCGAGGAGATCACGATGTTTTGCTGGTTGTAGGTCTTGAAACCAGTGGCCTGCACGCCCAGGGAATAGGTGCCGGCCGGCAGGCTCGGGAACCGGAAGAGTCCGTCGGTA
>JAPKZC010000933.1:984-2555 GCA_026394025.1 Candidatus Solibacter sp. | reverse complement strand
GCACGGCCGAACTGCTGGGATCTAATAAGGTTCCCACCAGCGAGCTGGAAACCACCTGTCCAGAGCAGACGGAAACCGATAACAAAACGAGAACCAATGCCCCCAGGGAATGGACACGTATCGACATGAGAACCTTCCTTCCTGGTTTGGGCGAGGTACTAGCGCTCATCTCCTGCGTGCGACGACCGGGGAAACAGCTTCCGCCAAGTCACCGCCATACCGCCCTCGACGGGACGATCAGGCTGCGCAACTCTCACCTCGCGCGCCCCATGGACAAAGCATAATCCTGCACAACCTGAAATGGAAGCGCAAGATCGGCAGGTTTCCCATCTCCCGGGAAATCGAGAGCCTCCGGCCACCCATTGCTCGCCCTTTCAACCTTCTTCTCCCCTTCATTTCAACTAGTTACAGACCCGGACGCCGGAATTGCCCCCACCACGATGCTAACCTCGAAGCGTAGGCATGCACTCCCGTCCCCACCGCGGCACCCCCCACCCTGCCGTCGCCCCCCGCTTCGTCAGCCGCCGGTTCTCCAGTTTTGCGTCACAAAACTTCCATCCATCCCCACAACCCAATGCAGACCAGGAACTTATCGCCAGCGGAGAAATCAACACAGCTTCCGGGTTTTGCGTCACAACGCCCCAGGCCCCCGCCCCTCCGCGACCCTCCGCGCGACTCTGCCTTTTCAACTGTGATACTCTGAAACTTCCACGTGTGCCGGCACGCGTCAGCGAAGCTCTCGTTCTGCGTACTTACCCGTTCAAAGAAGCGGACCTCGTCGTCAGCTTTCTTACCAGGGATCAGGGGAAGTTGCGTGGTGTGGCCAAGCGGGCGCGGCGTCCGAAAAGTAACTTCGGTAGCGGCCTGGAGCGGTTATCCCACGTGCGCATGGCTTACTTCCAGCGGGAAAGCCATGAACTGGTAAACCTGGATTCCTGTGAGTTAATCCGCTCGCAGTTCGACCTGGTCACCAGTTATCAGGCCAGTATCGCGCTGGATTACTTCGCGGAAGCGAGCGAGTTGTTGTTGCCCGCCGCGGAGCCGGGTGAGAAGTTTTTTCGCCTCCTCGTCGCCGTGCTGGAATCGCTTCGGCCGGCGGGTGGGGAGGGCAGTGGGCAAGCGGGTAGAGTGTGGCGCGCCGTCACATATTTTTCACTTTGGGCGGTGCGGCTCTCGGGGTGGTTGCCGGAATTGCATGTGTGTCTCAGTTGCGGCTGCCTGCTGGACGACCCCGAATCGCCGGAGCGGGCGTTCTTCAGCCGCGACCGGCCCGGTCTGATTTGCGGCCATTGCCGGCGCACTTTGGGCGCGGGCAATAGCTGGGAATTGAGCCGGGATTCCAGGGAAATCGCCGGGCGGATTCTGCGCCAGCCGGTGACGCAACTCGCCGAGACCGGCTGGACCCAGTCCACCGCCGCCGATTTGCGCCGCTTCCTGGTGCAGCAGATGGAGTCCCACGGGGAACGGCGGCTGATTACCGCACCGATGCTGGAAGGTTTGACTGAATAGATGCAATCGTTTCAACAGATTATCCTCACCTTGAAGCAGTACTGGGCAGACCGCGGCTGCGT
>JAPKZC010000933.1:0-893 GCA_026394025.1 Candidatus Solibacter sp. | reverse complement strand
CCCGAGACCTTCCTCCGCGTGCTCGGTCCAGACCCCTACCGCGTCGCCTACGTGCAGCCCTCCCGCCGCCCCGCCGACGGGCGCTACGGGGATAACCCCAATCGGCTCTACAAGCATGCCCAGCTTCAGGTGATCCTCAAGCCCGCCCCCTCCGACGTCATCGAACAGTACCTGGGCAGCCTGGAAGCCATCGGCATCGACCTCAAACAGCACGATCTGAAGCTGGAAGAGGATAACTGGGAGGCCCCCACCCTGGGCGCCTGGGGAATCGGCTGGCAGGTCATGCTCGACGGCCTGGAAATCTCGCAATTTACTTATTTTCAACAGTGTGGCGGCATAGACCTGGACCTTGTTCCGGCCGAACTGACCTATGGACTGGAACGCCTCACCGCCTTCCTCCAGGTGAAGGACAGCGTCTACGATATCGAGTGGGCGCCCGGCTTCACCTACGGCGACGTGCGCTACAAGGACGAGTTGCAGTACTCGGTCTACAACTTCGAGATGGCCGACATCGCGACCCTCTGGAAACTCTTCGACCTCCACGAGGGCGAGGCCACTCGCCTCATCAGACTCTACGACCCGAAGTCGGGCGACAAGCAGCGGTTCCCCCTACTCCCCGCCTACGACCAGGTGCTCAAGTGCTCCAACCTCTTTAATACCCTGGACGCCCGCGGCGCCATCAGCGTCACTGAGCGCGTCGGCGTCATCCAGCGCGTACGCAATATGGCCGTCGCCGTCGCCGCCGCCTGGGCCGACCAGCAACAGGCAGCCCCTGCGGAGGCCGCCCAATGAGCCTCCCCTTCCTGCTCGAAATCGGCACCGAGGAAATCCCCGATTGGATGATTCCCACGGCGCTCGAAAACCTGCGCCTCTCCTTTGAGAAGCTGGAAATC
>JAPKZC010000424.1 GCA_026394025.1 Candidatus Solibacter sp. | reverse complement strand
TAGCGCAGGCGGACCCACTTGACGCCGGCGGGGGCGGTCACGCGCGCGGCGATCTCCAGGCCGGGAGCGACCGGTAGCAGGCGGGCGGAGGGCGGCGCGGTTTCGGTCATGCGCAGGGCGAAATGGTTGGCTCCCGGCTTCGCCACCGCCTTCTGGCGTTCGGCCTGCAGCTGTTCGAAGTTGCGCGCCAGAATCTGCTGCTCCTCCTTCCAGTGACGGCTGAAGCCGACGGCGTGCGCGCCGAAGGCAAGGTTCTCGCTATAGACGTCACCCGCGGCCGCCACTAACTGGCCCCAGGCATCGAGCGCAGTCTTCTCATACGCGATGGCTTCATCGAAGGACGTCAGGTCGCCGGTCTCCTTGTAGAGGTTGTAGCAGACACCGGCCAGCAAGCGCCGCGAATGGTAACGCGCCAGGCCGGCGAGAATCTTTAGGTCGGCGATGGTAGTGCGGAACTCCTTGCCGCTGCCACCGGCTTTTTCGGCCAGCGCGACCTGGGTCAGAATGCCGAACGCCGTGTGCGCGAACCAGCGGCTGGTTTCTTCCGGCCGGCGCATCGCAGTGTCGCTGCCCTGCACGATGCTCCTGGCTGCATCCCGCACATTGAGGAACTGCTGGATGTCGCTGCCCTGTTCGCCCGCGTATTCCGGGAGGCTGCCCTGGCGGCTCATCTCCGCCCATCCGCGCGTGGTGGGGAAGTTCGAGTATCGATAGCTGGCCGCCACGATGCGCGGCAGCACCTGGCTCGCCAGTTGCAGCGCTTTGCCGACAGGCGCGGCGGCGGGCGTGCCGTAGCGCGCGGTGAATTCGTGCTCCCAGACGTCGGCCGCAGTTTCGGGATTGTAGGTCAGCCGGCCCCACAGGCGGTAGAACTGCCAGTAGCGCTCGAACTCGTAATCGTAGAAACGGTAGGCGGGGTTGAGAATTTCGAGCGGCTGTTCGTCGTGCGGTTCGCCCAGCATTTTGGTGGCGAGCATTTCGTTGATCTCGAAGCTGTCGCCATCGTACAGGCGCGCCGTGGTGGCGAAGCGGCGCACGTAGTCCGGGTCGCCCCAAAGCAGCAGGCGGGTGGTGCCGCCGCTCCACAGTTGCCAGTGTACGCGGTAGCGCTGCGGATAGCGAAGCAGATCCGCGTACCCGTGGCGGCGGTTGCGCTGGTCCTCGGAATTGATGTGGGTGGGATGAAAGGGCAGGCCCATCTGCTCCATCCAATACTTGGTGCTGATCTTGGCCTTAAGGCCGAGATTCAGCGCGTCGTCGATCACCGCGTCGGGCAGGCCCTTGGCGCGCAGGTCGAGGCGCAGATCGGGGTGGGTCTGCCTGATGGAGGAGAAGACGTCGTGCCAGAATGGCTGGATCTCTTCGGGCTTGAGTCCGGATTCGTCGTGCATGCGGAACTGGATGGCGTCGATCTCCGGGAAGACTTCGAGGAAGCGCTTGAGCGCAGCCTTGTTGTAGACCGCCAGGTTTTCCGCCGTAACGCCCCATACCAGGCCGGGTACGCGTTGGCCCGCATTCTGCGATGCGCCGGGGATGCCGCCGCCCTGCACACCGCCGCGATAGATGTGGTCCCAAATGCCGGCCGTCACGGCGATGCCGCGCTCGTGCGCCAGGCGGATCATGGCCTGAAACGCCGCCGTGTTGCGCGCCTGCTGCGGCTTGGTCATGCCAACCATTTCGACGGCGGGGAATGCCTTCACGTCGAAGAAGTAGGGGTACAGCGGCGCCATGAAGCCGCCATTCTCGTAGCCGAAGATGACTACGAAGCTGTTGATCCGGTCGGCGGCCAGCATGTCGAAGTAGCGCTTCCAGTGCGCTTCGTCGTACAGGCGGCTCTCAAAGTAGGCGCGCTGCATGGTGTACATGGAGATGCCGCGTTCGGCGAGGTAGGGCTTCTCCGTGGTGTTGCGGACATACTGGAAGGGGTCGTTGGAACTCCAGGCGATACGCACGGCGGTGTCGAGCGCGGCGTACATGAGCCCGCGCGCATCGCCCCCGCGGAGCGCAATGGCCGGCTTGTTCCGGTAGCGGCCTCGCCAGACGGTGAGAGACTCGCGGCCGGCGGGCACGGGCGCGTGCCATTCCCGCAAGGTGGCCGAGGCGCCGGTGCCAGCCAGAATCACATAGTCGGCCTGGGCTCCGTTGACGGCGATCTCGAAGCCCTTGGCGCGCAGCGCTTCCTGCAATTTGGCCAGTCCGTGCCGCGCCGGTGGCCCGAGTTCGCCCTCGGTGACCAGGGCGATCTGGCGGGCGGCCATCGCGGGGAGTGAGAGAAGGAAGAGAGCCGCAATCGGGGCAAGTCTGCGCATAGGTAGATTTTGACGCGGTACTGGCAAGAAAAGCCAGCCCGTTTTCAACAAACCCCTTTTCAGACCGGTTGACGCGCGATGCTCCAACATCTGGCCGTCCCATTCTCAATCCGGAACCGCGGAAGACCACGTTCGACGGGTCCGCCAGGCCAAACCGCCGGATGATGCCCACCCCCTCCGCCGGGGGCATTGACTTGCACCGCGAAATGCGCCAGGATTGGCACGAACCTGGAGGCAGAGATGGACGAGAAATTGGTGATCAGAAGCAAGGAGCATCAGCAACTGCTATCCGGAATTGGCGCGCGGGAAAACGAAATCGACCTCAGAGATACCATTCCACAGCGTATCGACCGCAAGGGGACCAAGGTGGAAGACCTCGCGGGCACCGGCGAGGGCGATTCGCCCGGCGGCTAAGCGGGTGGAACAGGCCAGGAGTCGTCAGGAGTCCTGTCCCTCTAATACAAGAGGTACCGCGCGCGCATCTCGGCGAACGCGTCCACCGCATCCTGGAAGGATTGCTGGATGGTGCGCGGATCTTCCGCGGCTTGAATGCGGCGGATCACGTCGTCGCTGCCGATCAGCCGTTTGTTTCCGCTGAAATCCACCTTGCCGGGATACAGTTTCTGGATTCCCACGGCGAGTTCCAAACCCATCCGCGTGGCATCGAGGAGTTCGCGATTGGTGACCACAAAACGCACGCCTTCCACTTTGATACCCTTGAAAACCGATTCCGTGGGCGTGAAGCTAGCGGGGTAGACGCGCACCCCTGGGATCTGGCGCTGATTGAGCAGGGTGGCCAGTTCGCGGCCCACGATAAAATCGCCGCCGATCTGTTCGAACGGAGCGTCAGTGCCGCGGCCCACCGAAATGTTCTTGGCGTACTCAATCAGGCAGAGGCCCGGATAGAGCGTGGTCGCGTTCAAGCTGCGCATGTTGGGCGAGGGGTTGACCCAGGCGAGGTTGGTGGAATCGTACCAGTCGCCGCGCTGCCAATCCTGCATGGGGACCACCGTGAGGTTGGCGCCGATCTTGTTTTCCGCGTTGAACATTTTGGCTAGTTCGCCAATCGTCATGCCGTGGCGCACCGGTTCCCCGCTCAGGTAGCCCACAAAGCTCCGGTTGGCCGGGTCGAGCATGGGGCCCTCGATGCGCGTGCCCGTGATCGGGTTGGGGCGGTCCAGGACATAGTAGGGAATGCCGGCCTTGGCCGCCGCTTCCAGGGCGTAAGCCATGGTGGTCTCAAACGTGTAGAAGCGCACGCCGACGTCCTGTATGTCGAACGCCAGTACGTCAATTCCTTTCAACATCTCCGGCGTGGGGCGATTGGTGGCGCCGTAAAGGCTGAAGACCCTGATGCCCGTCGCCGGGTCGGCGGTATCCTGAATTCCGTCGCGATCTTCCTTGCCTAGAAAACCGTGCTCCGGCGAGAAGATGGCGGCGACGTTCACGCCGGCCTCCCGCATCAGGTCGATATTACGCCGGCCCTGCCGGTCCAGACCGCTGTGGTTGGTGATCAGCCCGATACGCTTGCCGGCGAACGGCTGGAACTTCATGCCGGCCAGCACATCGAGCCCGGTCAGCGTCGCGCCGTTGCGCCCCACCTGGCGGCGCGCGCCCGGTCCGGTCAGGTTCTCGTTATAACCTGTCAACGTCACGCGCTGCGCGCGCAATCCCACGTTGGCGGCCACAACGGTCGCCACCTTGGCGCGCACCGGCGTCAACGCGGGCCGTAGATCGGGGTGCACGCTATTGGCCAGCAGGATGACGTACGTCTTGGTGAGCGGGTCGATCCACAGCGAGGTGCCCGTGAATCCGGTGTGTCCAAAGCTGCCGATCGGAAAGAGCTCCCCCCGGTTGCCCGAGTGCGGCGAATCCACATCCCAGCCCAAACCGCGCAGAATCGGCTGATCGGGTGGTGTCTGCGGCTCGATGAACTTGGCGACGGTCAGCGGGCTGAAGAGGCGCACGCCGTCCAGTTCGCCCCCGTTGAGCATCATCTGGGCAAAGCGTGAAAGGTCGTCGGCCGTGGAGAAAAGCCCCGCGTGGCCGGCCACGCCACCCATGTTGCGCGCCGTCGGGTCATGCACCACGCCGCGCAGCGGAGGCCCGGTCTTCACCGGCCAGCGCTCCGTCGGCGCAATCCGCGGCACTAGCGAGGCGGGCGGCTGGAACATGCTCTCCTTCATACCGAGGGGCAGGAAGATATTCTCCCGCGCGTATGCAGACAGCATCTTCCCGCTGAGACGGTGCACCAGTTCACCGAGCAGGATGAAATTGATATCGCTATACACGTAGCGGGTGGCGGGAGGACCGCCCACCTTAAAGGTGCAGGCCAGGTTGATGCCCGTGTCGTAGCCGGTCCACGGGGTGGTCAGCGGCACATC
>JAPKZC010000239.1 GCA_026394025.1 Candidatus Solibacter sp. | reverse complement strand
TCGCCGGGGATTCGACCAGGGTCCATCCAATCAAGCTGGCGAAGTCTCCATCAGACCTCGCGTTCTACCCTTCTCGCGTTCCGATGATGTGTGCGGAATAAAATCGACGTTTTATTTCTGCGAAGAAATTCCGCCGCCGCGGCCGGACCCCCACGGTAAAGCGCCGGTGACGAAAAGGCCAACAATTTTGAGTCGATCGCTCCGCGAGTCACATCCTGTGCCCCCCGGATAGCCAGAATGAACCAGCACCTTCTCTACACGCAGCTTGCCACGGCGCCTGGCCGCACCTCGACCGCTGCCGGCCGGGTGCGGCTTATCAGTGCCTTACTGGTCCTGTGCCTGACCGGGGCAATCTCGGGGATGGCCCAAACCCAAAAGAAACCTTCAAAGGTGGCACCCGCCACTACGGCTGCGACGGACGCAGGATGGCCTCGCATCTACTCCGATGGCACTGCCACGGTGGCATTTCATCAGCCGCAGGTGGACGACTGGAAGGACTTCAAAGTCCTCTCCGGAGGCACAGACGGATGCCAACCTCGATAGCCGTACCGTGGTGCTGGGGGAATTCCGAATCACGAGTTTCCGCGCCCCGGGGCAGGACGACGCCAAGACCCGGGAACTGCAAGCCCTGGTCGCCCGCGTGCTTCCGAAGCGATTGGACCCGGTCGCGCTCGACCGGTTGCTTGCCTATCTCGACCCCACCGTGGCGCCGACCCGGCAGGTTGCCACCTCGACCGAGGCTCCGCCCATCCTGGTGAGCACGACTCCCGCCGTCCTGGTGATGATCGATGGACCGCCCATCCTGGGCGATATCGCGGGCACCAATCTGAATTTCGTAATCAACACCAACTGGGACATTCTCAAGGAGAAAGGGGAAGCCCACTTCTACCTCTTGAACGGCAAGCAGTGGCTGACAGCGGAAAACATCGAGGGCCCCTGGAAAGCCGCGTCGAAACTTCCCAAGGACGTGGCCAAGATTCCTGCTGACGAGAACTGGGCGGACGTGAAGAAAGCCCTGCCCTTGAACAAGGCGACCCAGAAACTCAGTGTGCCCTCGGTGTTCGTTACTCAAAAGCCGTCGGAACTGGTCCTGTTGAACGGCGAACCGAAGCTCCAACCGATCCCGGGAACCATGCTATCGGAAGTGGGCAACACGGAGAGCCCCCTCTTCTTCGACAACAACCCCAAGACCTACTACTTCCTGACCTCGGGCCGCTGGTTCAAGAATCAACAATTGCGCGGCATCTGGGAGTACGCGTCGGACAAACTGCCCACCGACTTCGCCAAAATTCCGGCGACCGATCCCAAGGCCAGTGTTCGCGCGTCCGTGCCGGGGACCATCGAGGCCTCTGACGCCGTGCTGCTTGCCAGTGTCCCGCAGATGGCGGTGGTAGATCGCAAAGCGGCCTCCGCGGAAGCCAAGGTCACGTACATTGGAGCTCCGGAATTCAAGCCGATCGAAAACACCAAGCTTCAGTACGCCGTGAATACCCCGGCGGATGTGATTCAGGTGCAGGACAAATATTACCTGCTACAGCAGGGGGTGTGGTTTCTCTCCAGCAGCGCGAATGGCCCGTGGGAAGTGGCAGACGTGGTGCCGCAGGAGATTTACTCGATCCCGCCGCAGTCTCCCAAGCACAATACCACCTATGTGTATGTAACGAATTCAGACCCGGCGACGGTCACGGTGGCGCAGACGTCCGGCTACACGGGCATGACGGTCAGTTCCGGGGTCAGCGTGGTGGTGTGGGGTACCGGATACTACTATCCGCCCTACTACTATTGGGGCCCGATGTACCCGTACCCCGTGTATTGGGGCTATCCCTACCACAGCTATGGCGCGGCGGCATGGTACAACCCGGCGACCGGATTCTACGGGCGCGGCGCGGCGGTTTATGGTCCCTACGGCGGCTACGGCAGGTCTGCGGCGTACAATCCGGCAACCGGCGCCTATGTGCGGCGCGCCGGCGCGTGGTGCCCCTATCAAGGGGCGATGGGAACGTCGTTCTATAACCCGCGAACCGGCGCATGGGGTAGCGGCTATCGTTATGGAAATGGTTATCAGAGTTGGGGACAGGGAGTGGTGGGCCGTGGCGATCAATGGGCCAAGGGCGGTTACTATGCCGATAGCCGAGGCGCCATCGGCGGAGTACGCACCTCGGAAGGCGGACGCCTGGTAGCGGCGGGCGACGGCAACAACCGCGCGATTGTCGGACGCACATCGGACGGCGACCTCTACGCGGGTAAAGATGGCAACATCTACCGCCGGGACTCCAGTGGCAACTGGCAGCAGCATGGCGATGGGGGCTGGAACAATATCAATGCCCCGAGCCTGAGCCCTGAGCAGCAGCAGAGAGTGAACCAAGCCAAAAGTAGCCCACAGGCCGCGCAGGCCCGGACCACCGCGCAAAGCCGGGCCCAGTCGGGCACCGCTACGCCGGCAACCAGGGAAAGCCGTCCGGCAGGCGGCGCTGGACAGGCCGGGCAGAACCGAGCGTCGCAGACGCCGATTTCCCGTCCCGGCGGCGATGTCATGAGCGGGTTGGATCGCGATGCCGGTGCTCGATCCCGCGGCAGCCAGAGCTACGGCTCCTGGCGCAGCCAAGGTTCGGGACGAATGTCCGGCGGCGGGTTTGGCGGCATGCGCGGGGGCGGCCGGCGCAGATGAAGATTGGCGGTAGCGTGAGGACCAAGCTCCGGCTGTTCGTGGAATGTTCCCTGTTGGTGGCAGGCGTCGCACTCCTGGGTATTGTTTCCGTCGCGCTGGTTCACCGTTCCGTGTCTTCGCGGCTCGCTCTGGCGGAGTTTGACAAGGATCAAGCAGCTTTGGTGGAAAAGGCCGCTGCGTCGGGGACGCCAGTCGATGAGAAGGTCGATTTCAGTCTCTGGTCGGCGAAGCGGATTCGCGAGTACCGCGCTAGCCTGCTGGTGAAAAAGGACGCGCCAATGGCCGTCCTCAGAATCGAAAAGCTCAAGGTCCGGGTTCCGGTGTTTGAAGGAACCGACGACCTGGTGCTCAACCGAGGTGTCGGCTGGATCGCCGGAACGGCGAGGCCGGGAGAACCGGGCAACGGCAACATCGGAATGGCCGGTCACCGGGATGGCTTCTTCCGCGGATTCAAGGACATTGCCGTCGGGGACGCGATCGAGCTTGCGACACCCGGCGTGGTGAGCCATTACGCGGTGGACCACATCGAAATCGTCTACCCGGAGAATGTCGAAGTTTTACGGCCGCGCAGCGCGGCTTCGCTGACGCTCGTTACCTGCTATCCGTCTTACTTCGTGGGCGATGCCCCGCAGCGCTTCATCGTGCATGCGACGCTGAAGCAACAAGTTGGAGTTAGTAAGTAAGGAAACGGTTCGGCCCCGGCGCGAACCAGAGAATTAGAGACTAAGGAGAAGAAGAATGACGAACAATACGACGCGCAGGATCCTCATCGGATTTTGCACAATTTTGACTATTTTTGCCCTGCTGGCGGTGACTGCCGTGGCGCAGACCAGCACCACCACCAAGCAGGTTACAGGCTCGCAATCGGTCACGGCGCAGATTACTGGAACCGTGGTCTTCAATGAGGGCGGCACCATCGTGGCTAAAATGTCGTCCGGCGAATTGAAAACCTTCACCCCTCCGCCAGACAGGATGGTCACGGTGGACGGCCAGGAAATTAACGCGCGCGATCTGAAGGTGGGCACGGTAGTGCATGCCACCACCGTCACCACCACCACTTCGGTTCTGGAGCGGACGGTCACTGTCAATTCGGGGAAGGTGTGGTATGTGGCCGGCAATAACGTGATCGTCACCATGGCTGACGGCAAGAACAAGCAGTTCAAGGTAACCCCTGGCTACAAGTTCATGGTGGAAGGCAAGCCGACTGATGTGTTCGACCTGAGAAAAGGCATGATTGTCAGCGGAGCTAAAGTCGTGGAACAGCCTTTGACTGAAATCGCCGCCAATACCGCGTTTACGGGAACTGCCCCCAAGCCTAAGCCGGTTGTGGCTGCGGCCCCGGCTCCGGCTCCCGCTGCGGCACCGGCGCCCAAGAAGGCAACTCCTGCTCCGGCGAAGGTTGCCGCTGCTCCCGCCCCGGCCCCCGCCGCGGAACCGGCTCCGGCTCCTGCAAAGGCTCCGGCCCCGGCGAAATTGCCCAAAACCGGCAGCCCCCTGCCCTTGGGTGGATTGCTTGGCCTGATCTTCACGGGCGCGGGCCTCGGTCTGCGCAAGTTGCGCCAGTAGTAGCCAGCGCACCTTAGCTGAAATGAGGCCGGCCCCGTCATGGGGTTCGGCCTCATTTGTTTTGTTGCTTCACGATCCGCGTTGTTGTGAGGGAGTATTAATGTCGCTTGATAGCGTACCGATCTGGATATTGTTCCCGGCAACCCTCGGACTGGTTGCGCTGACTCTCGAGGCCGGATTCCGCCTCGGAAAGCGGCGCCAACTTCGAACGGGAGGAAAGTCCGATGTCTCCGGCGCTATGGTTGGAGCGACCATGGCGCTGCTCGCGTTCATGCTGGCCTTCACCTTTAATGGCGCAGCCGGCCGCCACGACACCAGAAAGAGCCTGGTCATCGAGGAGGCCAATGCAATCGACAAGACCTTTCTGCGGACCAGCTTTCTGGCGGAGCCTTACCGTGCCGGCATCCGCGGTCTCCTGAAGACCTACGTCGACATTCGCGTGAAAGCCGCCGCCGGCGAAATGGATCTGGGGAAAGCCACTCACGAATCCGAAGCCTTGCAGGACAAGATGTGGGCACTGACGGCCGAGGCCGGACAGAAGGAGCCAGCCTCGATCACCACCGGGCTCTTCATTCAATCGCTGAATGAAGTGATCGACCTGCACCTGAAACGGGTGACCGTAGCCATCCGGAACCGCGTTCCCCCCACCATTTGGGCAACTCTCTACCTGCTGATGTTCGCCGGAATGCTTATGATGGGCACTCAGATCGGGCTGAGCGGGGCGCGCAATGTCGCCATGGAAATGGCGCTGGCCCTCTCGTTTTCCATTGTCCTGTTCCTGGTTGCCGATCTCGACCGCCCCCAGGAGGGAGTGATCAATGTCAGCCAGCAAGCCATGATCGAGCTGCAAGCCAAGCTGAACTCCAGGTGATGCTTAGAACGCCTGGCCGATGCTGAAGAAGAAGGCGCCGAAGCGCTCGCCCGGCCGCCGGTCCAGCTTCACTCCATAGTCGAAACGCAAGACCACGAACGGATTTCGGATACGCAGTCCGAAGCCCGCGGATTTCCGCACATCCGTCAGCCGGAATTGCGAGACGTTGGCGTACACGTTGCCGAGATCGCTGAACACAACCGCGTCCAGGAAGCGGTACAGGGGAAACCGGAACTCGTTGTTCAGCACCAACATCGCATTCCCGCCCAAAGGCTTGCCGTCGGCGGATTGGGGTCCGACGCTGTCCTGCGAGAAGCCGCGAATCGTCGTCCCGCCGCCGGCGAAGAAGCGATCCGTCAAAACAACGCCATCCGGATTCAGAGCTGACTGCAAGCCGATGCGTACGGCGGTTGCATAAACAAAGCGCGATCGCCGCGGCGCTTCGCCGAAGGCTCCCGGCGGGGGTTGCTTCAGGGGGAAGTACTTGTAATACTGCCCGAACCAGCGCAGGTAGCCGTAGTCGCTGCCCAGCCATCCGGGGGCGATCTCCGTCCCGAGGGCGGCAAAGGACCCCTTGGTCGCGTCCAGGAACGAGTCACGGGAATCGCGCGAGCCGGTGAAAAAGACGGGCGCTGTCGCCACCTGCTCCGGCGGCACCGACCGCGTGTCGGCCGGCGGCAACACCAGCCGCGACCTCTCGTAGCGATACCCGTACGACAGCAGGTATTTTGCGTGGAACGGCCAGTCCTGCTGCAAACTCGCTCCGACCGTGGTCTTCCGCACGCCATCCGCGATCTTCTCGCG
>JAPKZC010000596.1 GCA_026394025.1 Candidatus Solibacter sp. | reverse complement strand
TGGGCCGGCTGGGCGCTGGCGGCCTCGGTCCCAGGACTGATCTGCTTCCTGGTCATGCCGTACCTGATTTGCCGCTTGACCAAACCCGAAATCCGCGAAACTCCGGAAGCCGCCAAACTGGCGCGCACCGAACTCGCCAAGATGGGCCCCATACATCGCGAGGAGTGGGTGGTGCTGGGCGTCTTCCTGCTGGCGTTCCTTCTTTGGATCACCGAATCCTGGACCAAACTGGACGCCACGGTGGTGGCTCTGTTCGGCCTTTGCCTGATGTTGGTCCTGGGCGCCATCACCTGGGACGACGTGCTGGGCGAGCGCGCCGGATGGGACGCGCTGGTCTGGTTCGGCGGCCTGGTGGGCATGGCATCCATGCTTGGCAAACTGGGGCTGACGCAGTGGTTCTCCACCTGGGTGGCCGGGCATGTGAAGGGCTGGCCGTGGCTGTTGGCCCTGGCCGTTCTGGCGCTGGTCTACATGTATTCGCATTACTTTTTCGCCAGCCTCGCCGCCCACACCACAGCCTTCTTCGTTCCGTGCCTCACGGTAGCGGTAGCGGCCGGAGCCCCGCCCTATTTCGCCGCCCTGACGTTCGCCTTCTTCTCCAGCCTTTGCGTTTCCCTGACGCACTACGGCGGAGGCCCGTCCCCGGTCTATTGGGGCGCGGGCTACGCGGATGTGAAGACCTGGTGGCGCGTGGGCTTTATCGTGTCGCTGCTCTACATCGTGGTCTGGATGGGGATCGGCCCGTTCTGGTGGAAGGCCCTCGGACTGTTCTAAGCTAAACGAACACGCGCGATGGCACGTACACAAAGCCGTCCATGATGCGGCGCGCCGTGCCGGCCATAGCGGATTTGGTCAGTTCAAATTCCCCGGAAGGGTGCTTCACCACGGTGACCAGGTACGGCGTCACGCCGGAGGGGTGCCCCACGCGCGCGACTCCGGTATCGCGGATGCGCGAATCTACCAGCTCGTGGACCACGGAGCCTTCGATCAGCGCGGCAGCGCCAACGCACAAACCTCCCGTCACCGCGTACGCCTTGTGCAATACGGCAAAAGCCTTGGTGCGGGCCAGCAGATCGCACTCACCGGCGGCCACCGCTTTTCCCGTGATGGTGACATAGTCCTGGGGCGCGGCCACCACCGCCACCTTCGGGATGGCTGGGCTCGCCGTCTCCGGCGACGCTGCCAGCTTCATCATAACCCCCGCCTTGGCGCGAATCTCCTCCATCACCGCCAGAATCCGCGGGTTGGCGGAAGCCTCCGCGGGGAGTTCCCGCCCCGTCATGCCGAGTTCCTTCGCTTGCACGAACACCGCCGGGTTGCCTGCATCCACCAGGCTGACGCGGACCGTGCGTCCATCGGCCAGTTGGATCCGGTCCAGCACATTTCCGGTAGGTAGCAGCTTGCCGGTCTTGGATCCGCCGGAGTTCACGAAATTGACCACGATCTTCGCGCCCGAACCGGGCACGCCCGGGATGACAAAGTCTCCTTCCACCAACGCCTTGCCGTCTCTCACCGGAACTTCCGCTTCGATGATCTTGCTCGTGTTGGTGTTGAAGATGCGGACCAGGGTGATGGGTTCGGTGACCGGCACCAGCCCTTCGTCCACGGCGAACGGTCCTACGCCCTGCGAGATGTTACCGCAATTACCCTCGTAGTCCACCACCGCCTTATCAACGCCCACATAACCGACGGTGTAATCGATATCCGCATCGGGGCGCGCCGAACGGGCGATGATGGCGACCTTGCTAGTGAGCGGGTCGCCGCCGCCCAGTCCGTTGATCTGCCGCTGGTCCGGAGTGCCGAAAATCGCCAGAATCACGCGATCGCGCACCGCCGGGTCGGCCGGCAGATCGCTGGCCAACAGAAACACGCCTTTGCTGGTGCCGCCGCGGATCACTGCGGCGCGGATTCGCTGGTATTCACGCATGTCGGATTGGGCCTTCCTCTCTTAGGGCAGTTTGCAGGCGAAGTTGGCGGCGTCGTCGGTGCTGCCGGAACCTTTATACTGCGCGGTCTGCGGGTACGGGCACAAGGGGCGGGTGCGCTCCACCGCCCCGTTGGTCATGCGGGAGGCGATGATGCGCTCCGGCGCCGTGCCTTTTTCCACCCATTGCTCCATTGCGCTCACCATGTCGAAGTTATTCGGACCT
>JAPKZC010000436.1 GCA_026394025.1 Candidatus Solibacter sp. | reverse complement strand
GTAGAACTCGCGGAACGCGGGGTGCAGCAGACGCTGCGATTCCATCAGGAACCAGAGTTCCGCCCGGTTGGAAGGAAGGCTGTAGGAGTACTCGGTGGCGCCGGTGCCAGCCATGGCCGTCAAGTTGACGGCGCCATTTTCTTCGATGATCCGGCGGTAGTCGCCCGCCGCGGACAAGCGCTGCGCGTTGTCGCTGGCCTGGCGGAACTGGTTGCGCAGCACGTCAACGCGCATCTGGTCGGCTTTGATACCCTTATTGGCTTCCGCCTCCATGCGGTCGTAGGCCTCTTCCACGGCGTCGAGCGCTCTCTTTTCTTCCGGCCAGCCGCGCGTGCCGATGGCTTCCGTGCCCTTGAACGCCAAGTGCTCGAACATGTGGGCCATACCGGTTTCCCCGGTGGGGTCGTGTATGCTACCCACGTTCACGCGGGTATGAAACGACACCACGAGCGATTCGTGCCGTTCCAGCACGATGAAGTGCAGCCCGTTGGGAAGGGTAAACTCGCTTGCCTTCTTTTGCAACTCCTGGAGATCCTGCGCGGACACAACCAGGCCCGCGGAGAGGAACAGGGAGCAGAGACCGAAACCACGCACGATTGACAACTCCTTCGGCCAGAGGGAAGATCCGACTGCTTTTACGAGGATACCAAGCCCACCGGGGGCGGGTAGATAGCGTTATCAGGCAACGGCGTAGAACTGCGAGTACCCCTTAGGTACCCGCACTACTGTTTTTTTGCCGAAGGCCTCCGCATAATGTACTCAGCTTCGGCAACAATCAAGGGCAGAAATCATGGATTCCACGGAGTATTTGGGAAAATCGGCAGCGGGGTGCGATGCCATCGGCGGAGACCGGCGCCAGGACCGGCGATATCAATTGCAGCTCGAGCTGAAATGGAAGCTCATCCGGCGGCGTCGCGTGCTCGACACGGGGACCGGACAGACCGTCGATGTCTCTAGCGGTGGAATCCTCTTCGATGCCGGACGCCATCTGCCCGAAGGGCTCAACGTGGAACTGTCGATTTCCTGGCCCGTGCTGCTCCACAACGTGGCTCCGATACAACTGGTAGCCACCGGGAAGATCCTGCGCGCCAACGGCCACCATGTGGCGATTCAGACGGTGCAGCACGAATTCCGCACCGTGGCCCTGCCCAGCGACCACCGCACCGGGTTGGCGATAGCCACTCGCAAACCGGCGATTATCGAAACTTTCCGCAAGCAGTAAGCACGCTGCTTCCAGAGGTATCGAAAGACCGCTCCTTCGCGGTCGCGGCCCGGAATGGTGTGGCGCGGCTGGCTGCCTCGCCGGAACCGCCCCGCACCGCCTATTTCGCGCGCCGGCCCATTAAGGGTTCCGGTGCCGGAGGCGGCGGTGGCGGCACCTCTTCTTCCACTGGCTTCTTGGGCTTGCGATTGAGAATCTCACTGATGAACTCATCGCGCGCTTTGGCGTATTTCGGAGTGCCGGGTTTTGGTTCGATCGTCGCCCACTCTTCCGGCGTGATCTCCTGCACTGTCAGAACGTACTTCTGGAAGTGGTTGCGCAGCCGTTCCTGGACGGGTTTTAGCGCCGAGTGGTAGAGCACGAATAGGATGTCTTCCGGGCTAGCGGCAGCCACGATGTGATACACGTGGGAGGGTTTGCGGACGCGCGGGGCGCGTAGCGCGGCCTCCAGTTTCTTGGCCCGAGCTTCGATTTTCTGCCACTTGTCGATATCGCTCTTGGACATATCGGCCGCCTTAATCAGCGCTTGCCTGTCCTTAGGCGTCAGCTTTTCGTTCAGGCAGTGGAGGAAGGTTCCGAATCGCGCGGCGCGCCAGCGAGCGTCGTCCGGAAGCACGCGAATGGCCTTCTCGTACCTGGCCAGCCCATGCAGGTTCAGTTTGCTGACCAGCGCGGGTGAGAAGAGGGAGAGTAGTCCGGCTTCTTCCAGGCCTTTGAATATCTCCGTGGGACTGTCCTCGGCGCTGATGTGCTTGAGTTCGTCGCCCAGGGCGCGCAACGGGATGTGCTTTTCCACTTCGGCTTCGCGCGCGTTGGCAACCTGCATCTGGGTGCGCTCTTCAATGGTGTAACCCATGCGGACGCGGTACCGAACCAGGCGCAGCAGGCGCGACGGATCGTCGTAGAAGCCGTACGTGCTCACCGCGCGCAACTCCTTCCGCTCGATATCGGCGAGGCCGTTCATGGGGTCCAGCAGCAGGCCGCGGGAGGCGCGGTTGAGCGAGAGTGCGATCGCGTTGCAGGTGAAATCGCGGCCGCGCAGATCCTCCTGTATGGTGGCCGCCGAGACCTGCGGTTTGGCGCCCGCCCGAGCGTACTTGTCCTGGCGCGACATGGCGATTTGCGCCGTGACGCCGCTCGGAAACACCAGTTCGGCCGTCTTGCGGTTCTCGTCCGTCGAAACCGTGGTAGCTCCGGTTCGATCGCAAATGGCCTTTGCGATTTTGAGCGCGTTGCCCTCCACCACAAAATCCAGATCGCGGATCCGGAAGCCGGCCATCATATCGCGCATGGCGCCTCCGGTCAGGAAGACGTTGACGTTCGCCTGTCCCGCGGCCGCCTGCGTCTCTTCCACCGCCCGATTCTGATCCGGGCTGAGATGGCTCTCCAGCATGTAAATGTAATCGCTCATCGCGTTGCGCCTTCGACCTTGCAAAATTTCCCGAACCGCGGCCCCATCGGGCTCGAATCACGCTCGGGGGTGGTGTTTCTCAATAGTGTCTCGAAGCCTCGACCGCATGACATGGGTATATATCTGGGTAGTCGAAATGTCGGCATGACCCAGCATGATCTGCACACTGCGCAGGTCGGCGCCACCCTCGAGGAGATGGGTGGCGAAACTATGACGGAGTACGTGGGGCGTGAGCCCGCGGAAGATGCCCGCTTTCCTGCCGTGCGTGGCCAGCAACTTCCAGAACGCTTGGCGGGTCAGGCGCCCGCCGCGCGCGGTGATGAAAAGGTATCGGCTGGCGCGTCCCTTGAGTAGCGCGCTCCGGCCGGTTTCCAGGTAGGCCCGAATGGCCAGAACGGCGCTCTTGCCCACCGGCACCAGCCGCTGCTTGTTGC
This sequence comes from Candidatus Solibacter sp., assembly GCA_026394025.1. Taxonomy (GTDB): domain Bacteria; phylum Acidobacteriota; class Terriglobia; order Bryobacterales; family Bryobacteraceae; genus Solibacter. Next base: position 7,307 of record JAPKZC010000436.1, on the reverse strand, counting down.
CCTTTCCGGTGGTACGGAGGACGCCAAGTTCCAGATTCAAATCGCCCACCCCGACTTTGCACAATTCGCTCACCCGCAGTCCGGAGGCGTAAAGCAGTTCCATCATAGCGCGATCGCGCACGCCGGTCGGGCGGGATAGGTCGGCAGCCTGAATGACTCTATCGATCTCTTGCAGATTCAAATACTTAGGAATAGTCTGCCACTGCCTTGGCGTGCGCAGGTGCTCGGTCGGGTCGGTGGCGACTTCGCCTTCCCTCAACAGAAAGCCGTAGAAGTTACGAATCGTCGTGAGGTGACGGCCCACGGAGCGGCTGCTTAGTCCGGATTGGTACAGATTATCGATGTGATGGCGGATCTCCGGAGTGCCCGGCAAGTCCTTGGAATCACCAATAAACTCTTTAAAACGAGCGAGATCCGTGGAATAAGCGTCGAGTGAATTGGCCGAAAGGCCCTTCTCCAGGCGGCAGAAGTTCAAAAAGGCGGTAATCTGCCTGCACAGCCGTGCCGGACCTTTCGCAAACGCGAAGTTGACCGCTTCCACGACCAAAAAAGTACTGATCCGCCGCTACGACCGGGAAACTCTGGCCGGGTACGTCAACCCAACCTCTTTCCTGCAGCCGGAGGGTGTGGAACTCCTTTCCGATCAAGGGCATGCGTCGATCATTCCCTATCTCGAAATCAAGTTCCTGGCCTTCGTCAGGGATTTTGATGGCGCGGCGGAGCCGGAACGGCAGGTTTTTCAGACCCGACCCAAGATGGCCGGCCTGTGGGTGAACCTCCGGTTTCGCGACGGGGGTGTGCTGGAAGGGATTATCCCCAACAACCTCATGCTCCTGGAAACTGGCGGGTTCACCGTGATCCCGCCGGATGCATTCGGCAACCAGCAGCGGGTATGGGCGCCCAGGGGTTCGCTGGTCGCTCTCGAGGTGTTGGGCGTGATCGGAAGTCCGCTGAAGAAGCGCAAGGCCAAGCCGGTGCCCAAGGAGCAAATCGGGTTGTTTGATGAATAGGGGCTTAACGACGCAGACGAAATCTGTTATAGGTATACATGAGCCTTAATTTAATACTGAATCGTCTCTAGTTGGAGGTTTTTCATGAAGTTTCGCAACCTGATTGTTGCCACCGCCGGGGCCTTCCTGCTGGCCCTCACCTCTTTCGCCCAGATCACGGCGATCGAAGGCATGGTGATTGGCGAGAACGGCGCCCCGTTGGTCAAAGCCCTGGTCAAAATCACGCGTATCGATATCAAGGGCAACTACAAGTGCAACACGGATAAGAAAGGGCACTACTTCTACAATGGTCTGCCGTTAGGCACCTATAACATCGCGGTCGAAGTAGATGGCAAAGACGCGGACGGAGTGAACGGTGTGCGCACCAAATTGGGCGACCCGACTGCCGTCAACTTCGACTTGCAGAAGATCGCCAAAATGCGCGCTGCCCAGTCGGCGCAGATGTCGGCCGCGGCTTCCGGCGCTGGTCCCGCCCTTACCAAGGAAGCTGAGCGCGGCATGACCAAAGAGCAGAAGGAAGCCTACGACAAGGCGATCAAAGAACGCGAAGCTTCGATGAAGAAGAACAAGGAACTGAATGACGCGTTCACGGCGGGCCTTGCCGCCATACAAGCCAAGGATTATCCCACGGCTGTCGCCAGCCTGACGAAGGCCAGTGAACTCGACCCGAAACAGGTAGCCGTTTGGGCGCAACTCGCCGACGCGCACGTGAATGCGGCCACGACGAAGACCGGCGCGGAGTTTGACGCCGAGATGGCCAAGGGCATTGAGAGCTACAACAAAGCCATCGAATTGAATCCCGCGGACGCCGCCACCCACAACAACTTCGCACTGGCCCTCGGCAAGGCAAAGAAGTTCCCGGAGATGCAGGCCGAACTCCAGAAGGCCGCCGAACTCGACCCGCCCAAGGCCGGGCAATATTACTACAACCTGGGCGCCATGCTGGTCAACGCGGGACAATCCGAACCCGCCGGACAAGCTTTCAAGAAGGCGATAGAACTCGACCCGAAGCATGCCGATTCCTACTACCAGTGGGGCGTCTATCTGGTGGGCAAGGCCTCGTTCGCCGCCGACGGAAAAGTGACGCCGGTGGCGGGCACCGTGGAAGCCTTCCAGAAGTACCTCGAACTGGCACCCACCGGGCAGTTCGCCGACTCGGCAAAAGGTATGTTGACTTCGATGGACACCAAGGTGGATACGGCGTACAAGAATCCTAACGCTGCGCCCGCCAAGAAAAAGAAGTAAGCTTCATTAGTGAGCCCCGCGAGCGGGAGGCCATGCCTCCCGCCGCGACCCCATGCTGCGTTATTTCATCGTCGATATTCTCCTCCCCCTGCTGGTCTTCGCCCTCCTGCGATCGTTCTTCCGTAGTCATTTCCAATCCGGGCGCAACGTGACGCGCCCGGCTCAACCAACTCCGTCCCCTTCCCAACCCAATGTAGTGGCCGGCGGAGAGTTGAAGAAAGATCCGGTCTGCGGAACTTATGTTTCCACCGGAGCCAGTCTGACCCGCACGGTGGACGGGCAACTCCTGCATTTCTGTTCGAAGGAATGCCGCGACAAATACCGCGCGGCGTGAACTTACCCTCCACGTCTTCTCTGAAACCGGCCCCCGTGGGGCTGCCGGGGTGGCTCGCCAGTGTACACTGGAAACCATGGTGCGTTCTTGGTTGCTTGCCGGGGCCGTTGCGGCCTGTTCTTCCCTTTCCTTTGCGCAGAGTTTTGAGGCTTCGGTCGGTGGCGGGCAATCCACTTTCCCCAGCAAGAACGCCGACATCGGAACCTCGACGGGCGACCCTGCGAGTGGCACTTACAAGATGAGCGACGGTATCCGGATCAGCGCCCGGATGGCCATCAATAACACAAGGTTCACGGGGCACGAGTTCGGCTATGCGTACAGCCGCACCTCGCTAGTGACGCCGGCCACTGCCGGCATCATAATCACCGGCGGCATTAGCACCACACCGCCGGCGCAACCGGTCACCACCGCCGTTCCGGCCCAGAACATCAGCCTGCCTTGCCACCAGGGCTTCTACGATTTTCTGGTATACGCCGTACCGGAGGGCAAGGTGATCCGGCCGTTCGCCGCGGGCGGCGTCCAGTTCACCGCGTTTTCCCAGCCGAATTCCTACAACTACAACCGCGAAACCAAGTACGGCATTAACTACGGCGGCGGCATCAAAGTGAAAGTCAAAGAGAACTGGGGCTTCCGCCTGGACGCGCGGCAGTACAACATGGGCAAGCCTTTCAAGCTGCCAAATGGCTCCGGGCGTCTGCTGATGTGGGAGTTCTCCGGCGCGATTTCCTTCCTGATGTAGGAGACGGGAAAATACCTCACACGCGCAGTTCGTATCCCAAATCGCGCATGCGCTCGATGATGGTCGTCCGGATGGCCGCGATCTCTTCGGAGGAAAGCGTCCGCTCCGGCGACCCGACGGTCAGCCGGAACGAGACGCTCTTCGTGCCTTCAACAAGTGGCGGACCCGAGTATTGGCGCACGAACTGAATCGCTTCCAGCAGTGGCCCGGCGAAACCCGCGATAGCCCCTTCCAGCTTGCCCGCCTGCTCGCGCAACGGGGCGATCACCGAGAGGTCGAAGGCGCTCGACGGATAACGCCGAATGGGAGTGTACTTCGTCCGTTCGCCGGAGAGCGATTCAATCAGGCGCAAATCCAGATCGAGAATCGCGGCGCGCCCCGTATCTACCATCCTGGGGTGCAGTTCGAAGAGGCGTCCCACCACCGCGCCTTTCCAGTGGATCTCGGCCGCGCGCGCCGCGTGCTCGTAGTCGCGGGCTTCAGCCGGGACCGTCCGCGCACCGGGCAGCAGGCATTCGGCCACTCGCTTGAGTTCGAAGATGCCACCGTCCTGCCGGTCGTAGAGCGCGGCAACCAGGTGCGGAATTTCCTCCGGAAGACCTTGCTCCCGGCGGTGGATCTCCAGCCCGATTTCGAACAGGCGGAAGCTCTCCCGGTGCCTGGCATTGCCGGTGATGTTCTTCCAGATGCCCGGCAGCAGACTCGCCCGCATCAACTCCTGATTGCTGGCGATGGGGTTGGTAACCCGGATGTGCGCCGCCGGGTCGAGCCCGAAGGCGCGCGCCGCTTCCTCGCTCAGAAAACTGTAATTGTAGACTTCCGTGAAACCGTTATCCACGAAGAGGTTGCGCACGTCATGTTGGAAACGGCGCGCCGCGTTGCCCGGCGGTACAGCGGCCGGCAACAGCGGCGCCCGCGGCGTGATGGAATCGTACCCCACCATGCGGCCCACCTCTTCCACCAGATCGTCCTTGATGTCCACGTCCTTGGTGGCGCGCCAACTCGGCACGGTCACCGAAAAGACGCCCGGCTGCGCTTCGCTAACGCCGAACGCCAGGCTCCGCAGAATGCGCCGCACTTCGGAGGGCTCCGTCGCCCGGCCCATCTTGCGCTCTAACCACTCGAGCGAGAGCTCGATGGCGGGCGGCGCCGTCATCTCGCGCATTTCGTCGGCCAACCCGCCCACCAGGCGGATGCCGGGAGAAATCTCCCGCAGCAACTCGACGGCACGGGCCAGGCCGCGTACCGTGTTCACCGGGTCCTGCGCCTTCTCGAAACGCATGCTGGCGTCGGTGCGCAGCTTGAGGGACGATGAGGTCTTGCGAACCGACGACGCCTGGAAATTCGCGCTCTCCAGCACCACCCGCGTGGTCTTCTCGCTAATCGCGCTGTCGCCGCCGCCGATCACCCCGGCCAACGCAATGGCGCCCGCCGAATCCGCGATCACCAGGTGCGAAGCCTCCAGCGTGTAACTTTCGCCGTTGAGCGCGCGGAATGCTTCGCCGGGCTTCGCCGCACGGATGAAGATGGTGTCCCCGTGCAGCAGGTCCGCGTCGAACGCGTGCATCGGCTGCGCCAGTTCGGCCATCACGAAGTTCGTCATGTCGACGATGTTGTTGATCGGGTTGAGGCCGATCGCCGTCAGCCGGTATTGCAGCCACAACGGCGAGGGCTGCACCGTCACGTTTTCGAAAACCAGCGCGCTGTAGCGCGGGCAGAGATCGAAATCTTCGATTCTTACGGTGACAGCCGCGGGACCCTGCGGCAGAAGATCGAGTCTGGCGGGGTCGGTAAGTTCCAACCCGAGGATGGCGGCCACTTCGCGGGCCATGCCGTGGTGCCCCCACAGGTCGGGCCGGTGCGTGATGCTCTTGTTATCGATCTCGATGGCGGCATCCGGCGCGCAGCCTTCCAGCGAACCCAGTTCCACAATGCCGGCATGATCGCGGTTGATGCCGAGTTCCGCACCGCTCGCCAGCATGCCGTCGCTCTCCACCCCTTGGACCACTTTCTTGTCGAGAGGGACGTAGGCCGTGAGCAGGCCCGGGCGGCAATTGGGTGCACCGCAGACCACCGTCTTCATGCCGAGCGGGCCGGCATCCACCACGGCCTTCACGTTGTGGCTGCCGGGAATCGGCTCCACCGATTCCACCCGTGCCACGCAGGCTTCGGCCAGCAGTGCGCCGGTTTCCTCGATCCCCTCGCACTCGGCCGTCTTCATCGTGATCAGCCGTTCCAGCGGTCCGGCGGTCTCAGTCAGGCCGGGGACCATTTCGCGGATCCAGTTGTAAGAAAATTTCACGGTTAGAACTGCTCCAGGAAACGCAGGTCGCCGCCTTGCAGGTGGCGGATATCGTCGATGCCGTACCTCATCATCACCAGCCGCGTCAGGCCCAGGCCGAAGGCGAAACCACCCCACTTCTCCGGATCGATGCCGCTGATGCGCAAAACGTTGGGGTTCACCAGGCCGCAGGGCAGCAGTTCCACCCAGCCGCTGTGCTTGCAGACCGGGCACCCGGGGCCGCCGCAAATCAGGCACCGGATATCCAGTTCGAAACCCGGCTCGACGAACGGAAAGTAGCCCGGACGTAGCCGCACGGTGACGTCGCGCTGGAAAATCGCCGTCAACAGGGTCTTCATGAAGTACAGCAGATGCGCCACCGAAACGTCACGGTCGATCATCATGCCTTCGAGCTGGTAAAACGTGTGCTCGTGGCTGGCGTCCACGCTTTCGTTGCGGAACACCCGGCCGGGCGCGATCATGCGCAGCGGTGGACCCAGGTGCTCCATGCCCCGCACCTGCACCGGCGAAGTGTGCGTCCGCAGCAGATTGCCGCCATCCAGCCAGAAGGTGTCCTGCATGTCGCGCGCGGGGTGGTCCGGCGGCATGTTCAGGGCGTCGAAGTTGTAGTATTCGGTCTCCACTTCGGGGCCGTCCAGCACGGTGAATCCCAGCGAGACGAACAGGTCCTCGAGTTCCCGCTGTATGCGCGTGATGGGGTGCAGGTGCCCCCGGCGCGGACCGGGCGCGGGCAAGGTGAGATCCACCCATTCGGCGTCCAGCCGCGCGCGAAGGGCCGCATCGCCGAACTCCTGCTTCCGGGCGTCAAGTGCAGCTTCCAGTTGCTGCTTGGCGGCGTTAAGCACCTGGCCGATTCGTTTGCGCTCTTCGGGCGTGAGCTTGCCCATGCCCTTACTGATTTCGGCCAGCGCGCCCTTGCGGCCCACGGCGTCCACGCGGACCGCTTCGAGCGCTTCGGGCGACCCGGCGGCAGCGATGCGCGCAAGACAACGCGACGCCAGTTCCTGGATGGATTCGTCAAGCATGTTGTGGAAGATTTCATTGTAGCAACTGGCCGTTTAGAGGAGGAATAATGGGTGCATGGCACTCCAGTTCGCAACTTCGCACCTCGAAGATGCGCTGTCGCTCTTTCGCTATTACAGGAAGCTGGCCGAAGACGCGATGGCGCAGGTCACCGATGACGAGCTCACTATCACGCTGGACGGCGAGATGAATTCCATCGCGCTCATCGTCAAACACATGGCGGGCAACATGCGGTCGCGATGGACGGATTTCCTGACTACCGACGGAGAGAAGCCCGGCCGCCAGCGCGACAGCGAGTTCGTCGAGCCGCCGGCCACGCGCGCCGAACTGATGAAGTTATGGGAGGAAGGCTGGGATTTCGTATGGCGCGCGCTGGGTCCGTTGAACGAGATCGATCTCGGACGCACGGTGACCATCCGCGGCGAGAATCACTCGGTCATGCAGGCCATCAACCGGCAACTGGCGCACTATCCTTACCACGTCGGGCAGATCGTCATGCTGGCCAGGCATTTTCGAGGCGAGCAGTGGAAATCGCTGAGCGTGCCCAGGAACAAATCGGTGGAATTCAACCGAAAGGTCGCGGCCGGCGAAAAGAGCCAGCGCTGAGAGCGTGCGGGCGAAAAAACTGAAATGGGGCAAACCGTCAGGTTTGCC
>JAPKZC010000706.1:1111-3200 GCA_026394025.1 Candidatus Solibacter sp. | reverse complement strand
TGGCCCACTATACCGGCCGCATCGGCGCACCGGTCGCTGCCGTGGTGGAGCTGAAATCGGGCGGCCGCGGGCGCTACACCGAATCCGACGGCAATGGCCGCTTCGTGTTCGACGGATTGCCTGCCGGCGATTTCACCGTCAGCGCCTACGCGCCGGGGTATCCCGCCGAGACCCGCCTGCTCGCCGGACCCAAGCCGGTCCGCATGGAAATGCGCGCCTGCGCCACCCAGGTATTAGTGGCGCCCCCCACCAGTGGGCATTTGTGAATCGGACCTGCCTCTACGGAACCTTCCGTTGCAGTGCCGCCGGGGCCCGCTCCCGGACCAGTCCCTCGAACGGAAAACGCCATTCCAGCGGTACCGTCTCGGGCGGATAGCAGACCCGGTCGTCGCACGCCTGATAGCGGAAGGACCCCTTCAGCACCAGCTCGCCGGATGGCGACAGCAGCGGCCGCAGTGCGTTCTCCTGGCCGAAAGTGACCTCGCGCGTCAGCCGGACGCGCTCGCGATACACCGGCGCCGTCTCGCCGATGGCCTTCAGCCGCACCTTGCGCGAGGCCGGGTACACAAACGGGTGCGCCTTGACCACCGGACCATCCTCCACCTTCCACTCGATCGGAATGTAGCCCTCCACCCCCGGAGCATACACGTGCATTTTCGGCTTCAGGTCGAGTTCCAGGCTCAACAGGATACGCTGTCCCGGACGCGCCACCGGCATGCTGGCGGCGGTCGTCAGCCGGATCTGTTTGCCTTGTACAGACCCGGTCGCCTCCGCCGCCACGTCGCCGAACTGCCGAACCAGAATGTCCGATGCCGAGTAGCGCTCACGGTAATCGTCTTCGAAGTACCGCGAGACCACCACGCCCTTGGCATCCAGAATGTAGGTGCCCGGGTAGGGCACTCCATAGGACAACGTACCCGGTTTGACGCTCTCATTAAAGATCCCCAAGGCGCGGATCAACTTCGAATCCGCGTCGGAAAGCAGCGGATACGCGATCTTCTTCTTTTCCGCGAAACTCTTCAGCACCGCCACCGAATCGTAACTGATGGCAGCCAGTCCGAGCCCGCGCTTGCGGATGCGCTCGCGATTCTGTTCCAACTCGACCAGCTGGGTTTTGCAGTAGGGTCACCAGTCGGCCGAACGGTAAAACACCAGCATCAGGCCCTTGGGGCCCATCGCGGAACGCAGGGTCTGGCTTCGCCCGTCCTGATCCTGCAAGGAAAAGTCGGGGACGTGCTGCCCGGTTGCCACACCGGTTTTGACCGGCTGTGCGGGCAGCAGCGCCACCCCAAGGGTCAGGCACGCGCCCAACGCGAGTGGACGAAATCTCGGCATCGACCCAGTGTACACGACCCGCCGGGTTTATTCCCACCTTCCGCTGTCCGCGCCGGTGCTTTGAGTTATCGTATGGCTTAGATGGCAGAGCCCTACATACGCGCGCGGGGAGTCACCAAGACCTATCGCTCGGGAAACAGCGACCTGGTCGTGTTTGAAGACCTCAACCTGGACGTGGAGCGCGGCGAAATGCTGGCCCTGGTGGGGGAATCGGGCGCGGGAAAGTCTACTTTGTTGCATCTTTTAGGCGGTCTGGACAGTCCTTCCAGGGGTACGATACACTACGGAAGTAGAGAGATTACGGGTCTCGCGCCGTCCGAACAGTCGGATTTCCGCAATCGTGAGATTGGGTTCGTTTGGCAAATTCACTACCTGCTGCCGGAGTTTACGGCCCAGGAAAACGTGATGATGCCGTTGTTGATTCGGGGGTGGACGCGCGCGTTGGCCGCCGCCGAATCGCTCGCGAGGCTAGATGAAGTGGGGCTCAACGCGCGCGCATCGCACCGCGCGGGCGAACTGTCGGGCGGGGAACAGCAGCGCGTCGTGCTGGCCCGCGCGCTTGTGGGAAAACCCAGTGTTTTGCTTGCCGATGAGCCTACCGGCAACCTGGACTTCCGGACCAGCGAGATGGTTTTCCAACTGCTGGAAGACCTGCACCGCACGCATCGGTTCACGTCGGTTTTCGTCACGCATAATTTGGCGTTCGCACGCCGTTGCGACCGCGTGCTGAACTTGGAAAAAGGCGGCCTGGTGC
>JAPKZC010000706.1:0-1052 GCA_026394025.1 Candidatus Solibacter sp. | reverse complement strand
GAGTATCCTTTAGAGTAGCAGGGGGCGTCATTTTTTATGTTTGAGCGATACACGGAGAAGGCGCGTAGAGTAATCTTCTTCGCGCGGTATGAAGCCAGCCAGTTCGGAAGTCCTTACATCGAGACCGAACATCTGCTTCTCGGCCTGCTGCGCGAGGATAAAGCCCTGGCCAACCGGTTTCTGCGTTCCCATGCGGCCGTGGAGTCCATTCGAAAGCAGATCGAAGGGCACACCACCATCCGCGAAAAGGTCTCCACCAGCGTGGACCTGCCCCTGAGCCACGAATGTAAGCGCGTGCTGGCATACGGCGCGGAGGAAGCCGAGCGGTTGGGCCATAAGCACATCGGCACGGAACACCTCCTGCTCGGCCTGTTGCGCGAAGAAAAGTGTTTCGCGGCGGAGATTCTGCATGAGCGGGGGCTGCGCCTTTCCACGATCCGCGAGGAACTGGCGCGTTCGCAGAGTGAAAAAGTGGCGTCCGCCCGGCCCAAGGAAAGTTCGCTGCTGTCCGAATTCAGCCGCGACCTCACCCAGGCCGCCATGGACAACACGATGGACCCTCTCATCGGACGCGACCACGAACTGGAGCGGGTGGTCCAGATTCTCTGCCGCCGCACCAAGAACAACCCGGTGCTGATCGGTGAGCCTGGCGTGGGCAAGACGGCCATCGTGGAGGGCCTGGCGCAGCGCATTGCAGAGGGCGACGTGCCTTCGTTCCTGGCCGACAAGCGCATCCTGGCATTGGACCTCTCGCTGATCGTGGCCGGCACCAAGTATCGCGGCCAGTTCGAAGAGCGGCTCAAAACCATCATGAAGGAGCTGATGGAGAATCAGAATGCCATCATCTTCATCGACGAGCTGCATACCCTGGTGGGCGCGGGTTCGGCGGAAGGTTCGCTGGATGCGGCTAACATCCTCAAGCCGGCACTCTCCCGCGGCGAAATCCAGTGCATCGGCGCCACCACGCCGGCGGAATTCCGCAAGTCCATCGAGAAAGATCGTTCGCTCGAACGGCGTTTCCAGGCCGTCAAGGTCCCGCCGCCCAATGAGGC
>JAPKZC010000859.1 GCA_026394025.1 Candidatus Solibacter sp. | reverse complement strand
TCAGGTCGCCTTCATAGGTGCAATCGGCGAACATTTTGGCGCTGTACTGCGTGCCGCCCTCCATGGTGATGGCCTGGATGCGGCCGGCGGATTTGTGCACGCCATCCTTTTCACGCAGGCGTTGATTGAAGAGCACGGTGACCCCGGCATCGGCCAGCATCTTGCGAAAGATGTTTTCCGCCACTTTGGGTTCCACCAGCCAGGCGATCTCCTGGAGGTACTGCGCCATATTGTAGGCATTCCCGGCGCGCCAGTAGAACTCAAGCGAGTACCCGCCGATGACTTCGCGCTTGCCGACGTCGGTGCGCGACAGTCCGCCGGAGACCATGCCGCCGATGTGCCGCCGCGGTTCCAGCAGCACGGTCTTCAGCCCCATGCGGGCGCCGCTGATGGCGGTGATAGCCCCCCCGGCGGTGCCGCCGTAGACGGCGAGATCGTAATTCTGCGCGCCGGCCGCGGCCGCGCACGCAAGCAGGATTAAGAGGCTCTTCATCGTGTATAAGGTAGCAAGTAACGGCTCCTTCGCGGTGATCCGCCGCGAGCCAAAGTCCCGGCCTGGGTCTCCAAGGCAATCAGATTCGCCAATAAACGAAACCCTCAAAATTCGGTACCGCACGGAGTGGGATTACAGGGTGTAGGGCACTGTTCAGTTTGCGGAGGCCCGTGTCAAAGGCTTGCGCGCCACCAAGACCATCGACTGCACCACCAGATCCTCATCCGAAAGCTTGCGGTAGCGTTCTAGCAGCCGGGGACGAATATCAGTGATCATCTTCAATTGCGGCGCGGAGTAGTCTATCCCGGGCCGCAGTTCCCGCCTGGGTTCGGGCAAGTCCGTGTCCGAGCCCACAACCTTGGTGGCATAGATCTCCGTCTCATAGCCCATGCGGGCTCCCAACTCACGGTAGTAATCGATAAGTCGCCGGTTGGGCTGTCCGGAACCTTCGACCATGCGCCGGTAGATCCAATCAGGGACTGTCAGGAACTCGAGCGGGTGGAACCCATACTTGGAGAACATCCCGTAGTCCCGCAGGTCGATCCGATGCACCATGACACCACCCGGCCGGAGTAACTTGCCCTGCGCCTCAAAGACGGACGTCGGGTCGTAGATCTCTTCGATGACGGCGTTCGAGACAATCATGTCAAAGCTGCCGGGCCCCAGTTGCTGCAGCGAGTCGGCGAGTTCCTTGTGGTCGATATAAGTGGCGAATTGCGGGTTCAACGAGAGTTTCGGTCGCAGGCTGATGGTGCGATCGAACGCGGCTCTCTGCTCGTTCGACAATGTCTCGCGGATGCGGGAATAAAGAGCTACGAAATAGGGGCCGTCCTGCAGGCGGACAAACTTGTCCAGACCGGCGACAAGACTCGCGCCGTCGGCGGCAAACATCAGGGGTACGCCGATGGTGAAACCTGGACCCAGTTCGAGAATGCGTTTGCCGGCCACAGCCGTGGGGGACCATCCCGAATAGCGGAGATACTGTGCGTAAATATCCCGGATCTTCTTCACCTCCTCAGGGATCTGGCTTTCCGGTAAGGAGATCACAGCATCCTGGCCAATCTGCTCCGAACTAAGCCCGAAACGGCGTAGCGAATCGAGTCCGACGTTGGACGCAATCACGAACCACTTACTCCGTTTGGCAAACGGCTTCCAGATGGGATAACTAACGGCAATTGCAGCCATGAAAGCCAGACCGATCAGCACCTTCTTACGCATTAGTGGGTTTCCAATCCGAGTCCACGCTCCCGCCGTATCATATCCCCCTGAGGCCGCCGCATGCTCGAACCTCAGAGTTTCAGCCGGCCCGAGCCCTGCCCGCGGAATTGCGTGCTCGGCGCCGCGCGCAGTTCCAAAACCAGCTTCATCACCAGTTGTTCGATGGCGTCCCGAACCTCGCAGTGTTCCGCATATTCCATGTCCACCGGGTCCGCCACTTCCCAATCCACAACCCGCCACTTGAATTCCTTCGGCAGGAAGAAGCCGCTCATGTTGATCACCAGATCGAACTCCGCGCGCCCCATCTGCCGCAGGCTTTTCGGAAAATGATCGCGCAGATCGATATTCTTTTCGTCCATCGCGCGGACCGTATCCGGCGCCACCGCCGTTGCCGGCGCCAAGCCCACGCTCGCAGCCATCATGACGTCGCTGCCGTACGTTCGGGCGAAGCCCTCCGCCATCTGACTGCGGCAGGCATTCCCAATACACACGAACAGCACACGCTTCTTGCTCGCCGGATTCACAACTTCTCCAGAAAAAGGCGATGCACACGGGCGTCCCTGGTCAGTTCCGGATGGAAAGTCGCCACCAGGTGCGCCCCCTGCTCGATCAGCACCGGATCGCCGGCGTACTCCGCCAACACCTGGATCCCGAGCCCGGTCTGCCGGATAATCGGCGCCCGGATAAACACCGCCTCCAGCTTGCCCGCGGCCGTGCGCTTCTCAAATTCCTCCGCCGGATCCAGGTCCACCACCCGGCTGTCCATCTGCCGGCCATAGCCATTGCGTTCCACTGCGATATCCATCAATCCCAGGCTTTCCTGCGCCGGGTTGGTGACGTCCCTGGCCATCAGGATGGCGCCGGCGCAAGTCCCGAACACTGGCTTGCGCCGGCCAAACTCGGCCAGATCGTCAAACAGGTTCTCGTATCGCAGCAGTTTGAGCATGGTCGTACTCTCACCGCCAGGCAGGATCAACCCGTCGATCTCTCCCAATTGCGAGCGCTCCCGGACATACACCGGCACTGCGCCGGCGCGTTCCAATGCCGCGCCATGCGCCGCAAAATCGCCTTGCAGCGAGAGCACCCCCACCTTCTTCATTACCAGCCTCGCGTCTGCAACAACTCGCCTTCCGGAATTTTCGAGATCTCCAGGCCCGGCATCGCCGCGCCCAGGCTCCGGCTGGCTTCCAGCAGCTTCTCCGGGTTGTCGTAGTTCTTGGCGGCCATCACGATGGCGTTGGCGCGGTTTGCCGGATCGCTGGATTTGAAGATCCCCGATCCCACGAACACCGCCTCCGCCCCCAATTGCATCACCAGCGCCGCATCCGCCGGCGTCGCGATCCCGCCCGCCGAGAAGTTCGGCACCGGCAGTTTGCCGTGCTGCGCCACCCACTCCACCAGCTCCAGCGGCGCCTGCAGGTTCTTCGCTTCGCGCGCCAGTTCTTCCTTGCCCAGCACGGTGAGCTGCTTCATCTCCCGGATGTTCGTGCGCATGTGGCGCACCGCTTCCACAATGTTGCCGCTGCCCGCCTCGCCCTTGGTGCGGATCATCGCCGCGCCCTCGCCGATACGCCGCAGAGCTTCCCCCAGATTGCGTGCCCCGCAGACAAACGGAACCTTGAAATCGTTCTTGTCGACGTGGTGCTCTTCATCCGCCGGCGTCAACACTTCGCTCTCGTCGATGAAGTCCACTCCCAGTGCCTCCAGAATCCGCGCTTCCATGAAATGCCCGATTCGCGCCTTGGCCATCACCGGGATGTGGACCGTCTTCATGATCGCTTCCATGATCTCGATATTGGCCATGCGCGCCACGCCGCCCTCTTTGCGGATGTCCGACGGCACGCGCTCCAGGGCCATCACCGCCGAGGCGCCCGCATCTTCGGCGATCTTCGCCTGCTCGGCATTGGTGACATCCATGATCACGCCACCCTTCAGCATCTCCGCCAATCCCACCTTCAATCGAAACTGCTCGCTCGAAAAACTAAACATATCGCTCTCCTCTCTCTGGCAACCCAGGCTGCCGGCAAAATCTACGCGCGGGGTCCCCTACTGGGCAGGAAGCATATCCACCCTGCCAAGGGCCCTCACACCATCGCGGGCGAAGGCTCGTAATTCCGCACCGCATTCTCCAACTCGGCCGCGATCGTTCGCCCCAAAATCGCCAGCCCCGCCCGGATCTGCTCCGGCGTCAGACCGGCAAAACTCAATCGCAACGCTCCCGGCTCCACTCGGGAAACCGCGAAGTACCGCCCCGGCATGTATGCCACGCCCTCGCGCTGCGCCCGAGCCAGCAACTCACCCGCATCCAGCGGCTCCGGCAACCGCACCCAGACATTCATGCCGCCTTCCGGACGCGTCCAGCGCGTGCCGGCGGGCAGGTGTCTTGCGCATGACTCCAGTGTGGCCGCCAGCCGTTCGCTGCCCGCCTGGCGCATGCGCGTCCGATGCGCCTCCAGCCGGCCCGATTCGGCAAATTCCAACAGCACTGCCTGCGAGAGCTGATCGGTATGCAAATCCGCCGCTTCCTTGGCATGCCGCAGCCGGTCGATCAGCGGTTTCGGCCCCACCGCCCAACCTACCCGCAGTCCGGGGAAGCTGACTTTGGAGAAGCTTCGCAGCAGCACTGTTCCGCCATCCTCGTCCAGTTGCTTCAGCGCCGGCAGCGGCTCGCCGCTGTAACGCAACTCGCCGTAGGCGTCGTTTTCGATCACCGGCACACTTGCCCTGCGCGCCGCGTTCAAAAGCGCTTTCCGGCCGGCCATCGGCAGACTCGCCCCGGTGGGGTTCTGGAAATTCGAGGTCACCACCAGAAACCGCGGCTTCTCGCGTTCCAGCACACGTTCCAGTTGCATCGCATCCATGCCGTCGGCCCCCACGGGAACCCCGCAAAGTTGCGCGCCCATGCCCGTCAGCAGGTTCTTCAAGCCGGTGTAGAGCGGGTCTTCCACCGCCACCGTGTCGCCCGGACGCAGCAGCACCCGCCCAATCAGGTCCAGCGCCTGTTGGCAACCGTTGGTAATCAGCAGGTCGTCCCCCGGACCCGCCAACTGCTGCCGTCGCGCCTCTTCCATCAGATAGCGCCGCAGAGGTTCGTATCCGCTCGGTGAACCCAGTTGCAGAATGTCCGCCAGGTCCCGGCGCGCCAACACCGTGGCGCAGGTCGCGCGAAACTCGTCCAGCGGGAACAAGTCCCCCGAGGGCCTCGAAACCGCGAAGCTGATTACACCCTTGCTCCATCCGCCGTTGGGCCCGGCGATGGGGGTGTCGCTCCGCTCCAGCAGGCCGCCCCAATCCACTCCGCCCGCTGGTCCGGCACCCCCAGTCACGAAGCTCCCGCGCCCCACGTGACCCGAAATCAAGCCCTCGGATTCGAGGATTTCATACGCCGCCGATACCGTAGTCCGGTTCAGTCCAAGCAGGCCAGCCAATTCGCGAGTGGCTGGCAGCCGCTCGCCCCGAGTCAACAGCCCCGAACGAATTTGAAGGGCTATCTGCTCGGCCAGTTGCCGGTACAGTGGCGCCTCGGCGCCGTGATCCAGTTTTGGCTTGAAGTCCACTCAGCCATACCATACCACATTGGACTGTCAAACCGTCACTCGATAATTACCGAGTATTCCCCCGCCGTGTTCGCCCGCGACCGCACCTGGATGTAATAAACCTGGTCTTGCTGCACCTGCATCGTGTGTCGCAGGTTCAATCCCGGGGTGCGCACATCCGGACCGGATCCACTGGATCGCATATCCGGATTGAACGTGCCCAGTGCCGGAATCAAGGTCGTCGACTGGTTGCGGATCGCAATCGATACCGTCTGCGTCCGTGGACTGACGAATGAGTAGTAGTCCGTGTCGCTCGCATCCATAATGCCGGCCGCGACCGCCATACCCAAAGGGATCCGCCGCGAATTGTAGATGTCGTCGTTGGGCTCGTACGCGTCGAAAGACCTCTGGGGCTGTACCAGCAATGTGTACGCGCCGGCGCTGCCGCCATGGCCCGAGAGCTGCAAGTACAGCGTCGTGTTCGGCGCCGGAGCGATCGTTTGCTGAAGGCTGGAACCCGGCGCCCACCCGATTTTGCCCCAGTTCGTCATCCGCTTCTCCGCGTCGAAGATCTTCAGCACGGGCGCTAGCGTCGCCGAGTGGTTGGCAATCTCTATCGAGACCAGATCGCGCGGCGCCGGAGGGGTCGTGACGCGAAAAAAGTCCTCGTCGTTGAACGCCGCATCGATCTCCCCTTCCACCGCTTTACCCGGTGCTATGATATTGGCCACGCTCGCGTTGTTGTTGGACTCCACCTCGCGCGTCACGGGGTCGGCGCCCAACGCCATCACATCCTTCATCCGGTCCAGGTTCAATCGCACCGCCGGATAGTTGATATCGCGCGCCAGCGCCTCGCGAAACGCATTGAGGGCGCTCGATGTGTCGATCAATTCGGCGTACAACACCCCCAGGTTATTGAACACCACCGGCACCGCTGCCACCTTCGACACTCCCTCCAGCAACCCCACCGCCTTCGTGTAATCCCCTGCGTTTACGCGTTGGTTGGCCTGGTCGAAGGCTCGCTCAATCCCGGCATTGTCCAGCGGCTTGCCATAGAAGCGCAGGTACTCTTGCGTCATCTTCAGAGCGCTCGCTTCGTAACCGGCGATCGGTTTGCCCACGGGCGCGCTGATTTTCGGACGCGACCAACGGGGCCCGGTGGCGATCCACCCGATCATTCCTATGCACCCCAACACCGGCGCTACCCACCAATACTTGAGGACCCGCGACTCGCTCCTTTCTCTCTTCTTCCTCGCATTCGGGGGCGCAGCCATGATTTCCTGTTCGGGGGATGCAGCCAGGCGCGGCGGTCAAATCGTCGTTTGCTACAATCCTAATTCTAGCCCCTGCGGAAGCGGCCCAAGCGCCGTTGCGCGGATAGCCAGCCCATGATACCGGCCCACGCCCAAGCGCCATTGACGGCAACGCGAAACCGGAGCAGCACTATTAGAAGGTCGGCGCTGCTAGCGTCGGCCTGCTGCCTCCTCCTGGCTTCAGGACTGGCCGCGCAGAAAAAAGCCAGACCCAAGAAGGAAGAGATTACCCAGACCCTGCAACTCCCCAGGGAACTGCCGGGAGCCGTCATCGGCGAGACTCGCCGCCTCACCTTCCACGTCACCCCCCTCTCCACTCGCGGCCTGCTTTCCGCCCAGGTGCGCGACGCCCTCAAAGCCCTCACCCGCGAAACCGGCGGCAACCCCGTACTCAAAATTCGCGCCTTCGTCGCCGGTTCCGGCGACCTTCGCCGCGTGCGCGACCTGGTCAGCGAAGTCTTCACTGACCGGCGCCTGCCGCTGCCCGCGCTCAGCTTGATCCAGTCCGGCGGCCTGCCGCTCGAAGGCGCTCAGGTGGTCCTGGAGGCCATAGCCGCTGGGAAGAAGGAGGTGAGCCCGCATGGCCTGGTCTTCCTGTCCGCCCCCATCGCCACCAGCGACAATCCGCTCGACCCCGTCGCGCCGCTCGCCGCGCAATCCCTCGACAGCTTGAAGCGCGCCATCAAAACCGCCGGTTCCGAGCCTTCCGATGTCGTGCGCGTCACTTGCTTCCTGAGTTCCCTGGACCACCTCGCCGCCACCCGGAAACTGGTGGAAGCCGATTTTCCCCGCGCCGCCCTCAACTACGTGCAAACCCAGCGCTCCCCCTCGCGCGCTCTCGCCGCCTGCGAAGCCGTCGCGCGGCTCCGCTGGAACACCGGCAAACCCGTCCAGTTCCAACCGGAAGCGGGCGAACCCCTGGCCGCGCTGGTCGGTGCGCCGCGTGTCGTGCTCACCGGCACTCAGGTCAGCTATGGCTATCAGGAAGCCAATTCGCGCCTGGCTTTCGGGCGTCTGCAAAAGGTCCTCGAAGCCACGGGCGTGTCCGGCCGTGATGTGGCCTTTGCCCACTACTACCCATTGGCTGACCTCCTCGCCGCCCAGGTGCGCATTCTGCGCACCGAATTCTTCGCCGCTTCCGCCGGATCGCTGGTATTGTTCGAGGGCCTCCCGGGAATGGATGCCGGTTTCGCCGTCGACGTCGTCGCCGTGAAGGACTGATCCCCGCTGGGCCGCCGTGTCAAGTTTTGTTAAGCCTCGCCCGGCACGGTAACAACATGGCGGCAGGCGTCGTATCTCCATGTGAAGGCTGCAGCACTCCGGATGCGCAGTTGACACACAAGGAGATCCCATGAAAATCTTTACGACGTTCTGCTGCGCTACGCTTGCCCTTTGCAGTGCTATCGGCGCCCAATCTCTTGCCGACCGCATCACGGTTCATTTCAATGCCCCCGTAATCGTCGGGGAAACCAAACTCCCGGCCGGCGATTGCGATATCCAGGTTACTCATAGTAACGCGGGTACCATCATCCTCGTCCTCCGTTCGCAAGGCGGTCCCTCGACCGCCGTGCTGGCAACCCGTCTGTCCGAGTACAACACCGGTGCGGAAGGGAACGGCAGCGTGATCCTCAGCCGCCGCGGCAATGACCTCCACCTCGACCGCATCCTGCTCACCGATCGCACCGGCTATCAGTTGAACAACGCAGAGTGATCGAGCCTCCGCGCGGTAATGCCCCGATGGCATGTCTCGCCCCGCCGGCTTGCCGCCACGCGAGAGGAGCGTGAAGTCGCCCTCCTCTCGCGCTACTTCACGATTGCCCCGGTCGTGGCATTCACCAAGGATGCATAGCCGTTCTTGGCGGTTCCCCACATCACGTACCATACCGGCGCAGCAAGCCGCGATGCATTGCCCAAGCGGAACGTGGCCGTCTCTTTCGGATGCTTCTTCAGCCAACCCTCCGCCTTGGCGAACGCCACTTTGTAGGCGGCGTCGGAATCTACCGCAAACTCGCTGTTTGAGAACGGCTTGCTCGTAGGTGTGGCGCCACCCCAGGCCTGCACGTTGCCGATGTTGACTCCCTTGCGAATGTCGGCACCGCTGTCGGTAGCGGCGTACGTGAAGACCCGAGCCTCCTTGCGGCTTGGGGAAACGAAGACGACAGTCCACATCCCGGCCTTCCCGTCCTCATTCTTGATATTCGGCACTTCGCCTGAGGTCACGCTGAGCGCCAGCAGATCGGCCGCCCACGTGCGGGCCGGCTTGTACATTTCATAGAAGGCCCGCTGTGCGGTTACGGCCTCCGGGGCCTTGGCAGCCTCCTTCTTCGCTTCAGTCTCAACTTTCGCCGGTGCTTTCGGCGCTTCCGAACAAGCCGAAAACACAAGAGTGGCAACTATGACGGTTGCGGTAAACAAGACCTTTTTATTCATATAACACCACCCCCATATTACTCCCGCGCTCATTCCTGCGTTGCACCCTCCACACTCGTGCCGCCCCATGGTGTCGCAGGGTTATACTACAGGTTTGAAAACGACAGCCCTGCTTTGTGTCTCTGCTAACGGCTTTTAGTAAACAAAGGATCTCCGCATGAGTGCTATTGCGATCAATCCCGTACATCGCGTCGTCCGCTTCTATGAAGCTCCCATCGGGAAGAAGGCCATCATGGCCTTGACCGGTGTGATGCTCTTTGGCTATGTCCTTGCCCATCTGCTGGGCAATCTGCAGATTTATGGCGACCCGCAACAGATCAATAAGTACGCCGCTTTCCTCCACAATCCGGCCAATGCCGGGCTGCTCTGGGTGGCGCGCAGCGCACTGTTGCTGGCGGTGGGCATGCACATCGTGGCCTCCCTCCAGCTTTGGAAACTGAAGAATGACGCGCGCCCGGTGGCCTACGTCAAGAAGGAAGACGCCGCCGCCACCTACGCCTCCCGAACCATGATGTGGAGCGGGCCGATTGTGGCGGCATTCGTGATTTTCCACGTGTTGCACCTCACCGTGGGCGCGGTGGGGCCGTTGCCGCAGGAGATCGGGCCCAATGAGCCGAACGTGCGCGCCAACGTGATCGCCGGATTCTCCAATCCCGCCATCTCGGCGTTTTACATCCTGGCTATCGCTCTGTTGTGCACGCACCTGTATCACGGGCTGTGGAGCATGTTTCAGTCCTTGGGCTTCAGCCACCCCCGATACACTCCGAAATTGAAGATGGGCGCGGCTATTTTCGCCATCCTGATCGCCATCGGCAACTGCTCCATCCCCATTGCGGTGATGGTTGGCCTCGTGAAATAAGAGAGAAAAGCCAGCATGGAACTCAATTCGAAATCTCCCACAGGCCCGATCGAGACGCGATGGGAACGCCATCGCTTCAATCTCAAGCTGGTGAATCCGGCCAACAAGCGGAAGTACACCATCATCGTCGTGGGCTCGGGATTGGCGGGCGGCAGCGCGGCGGCGAGCCTCGCCGAACTGGGCTACAACGTCGACTGCTTCTGCTTCCAGGATTCCCCCCGGCGCGCGCACAGCATCGCTGCCCAGGGTGGCATCAATGCCGCCAAGAACTATCACAATGACGGCGACAGCGTCTATCGCCTCTTCTACGACACCGTAAAGGGCGGCGATTTCCGGGCGCGCGAATCCAACGTGTATCGCCTGGCCGGCATCAGCCTCAACATCATCGATCAGTGCGTGGCCCAGGGCGTGCCGTTTGCCCGCGAGTATTCCGGCTACCTGGATAACCGCAGTTTCGGCGGCGCGCAGGTGTCGCGCACATTCTACGCCCGCGGGCAGACCGGGCAGCAGTTGCTCTTGGGCGCTTACCAGGCGCTGGAACGCCAGATCGGCTTCGCGCGCGGCATCGTCACCCGCGACCTCATCAGCGGAAAAATCGAGAGCCACTTCGCCGATGCCGTCGTCCTCGGCACCGGAGGCTACGGCAACGTCTACTATCTCTCCACCAACGCCAAGGGCTGCAACGCCACCGCCATCTGGCGCGCCCACAAACGCGGTGCGCTGTTCGCCAATCCTTGCTTCACCCAGATTCACCCCACATGCATTCCCGTCTCCGGCGAATACCAGAGCAAGCTCACCCTGATGAGTGAATCGCTGCGCAACGATGGCCGCGTGTGGGTGCCGGAAAAGAAGGGGGACAAACGCGCCCCCAGCCAGATCCCCGAAGCCGAGCGCGATTACTTCCTGGAGCGTAAATACCCCAGCTTCGGGAACCTGGTGCCGCGCGACGTCGCCTCCCGCAATGCCAAAGCGGCGTGCGATGAAGGCCGCGGCGTGGGCGAAAGCGGCCTGGCCGTCTACCTGGACTTCCGCGATGCCATCGAGCGCCTCGGCGCCTCCGTTATTAAAGAGCGCTACGGCAACCTGTTCGACATGTACAACCGCATCACCGGCGAGGACCCCTACAAGGATCCGATGCGCATCTACCCCGCCATTCACTACACCATGGGCGGACTCTGGGTGGACTACAACCTGATGTCGAACGTTCCTGGGCTGTACGTCATCGGCGAAGCCAATTTCAGCGATCACGGCGCCAATCGCCTGGGCGCGAGCGCCCTCATGCAGGGCTTGGCCGACGGATACTTCGTCTTGCCGAATACCATCGGCGATTATCTCGCGTCCAACAAGTTCGAAAAGGTGGATGCCTCGCACGCGGCGGCGCGCGAGGCGGAATCTGACGTTCAGGCCGTTACCAGGAAACTGCTCGATGCCAAGGGCAAGCGAAGCGTGGATTCCTACCACCGCGAGCTTGGCAAAATCATGTGGGAGCACTGCGGTATGGCGCGCAACACCGAGGGTCTCAAGCATGCCCTCGCCCTGATTCCGCCGCTGCGCGAGCAGTACTGGAGCGACGTTAAGGTGCTGGGCTCCGGAGAGGAACTCAACCAGTCGCTCGAAAAGGCCGGACGCGTGGCGGATTTCTTCGAACTCGCCGAGTTGATGTGCCGCGACGCGCTGGAGCGCAACGAGAGTTGTGGCGGTCACTTCCGCGAAGAGTATCAGACCCCGGAGGGCGAGGCCGCGCGCGACGACGAGAACTTCGCGTACGCCGCCGCCTGGGGCTTCCAGGGTGTGGGCCAGCCGCCCGTTCTCCACAAAGAGCCGCTGACTTTCGAATACGTGCACCCCTCGCAACGGAGCTACAAGTAATGAGAATCATCCTCCATATCTGGCGGCAGCGCAACGCGAGCGACAAGGGCAAGATGAGCCGCTATGAGGTGCCCGACGTCAACCATGAAATGTCGTTCCTCCAAATGCTGGACGTGCTAAACGAGGATCTGATCGTCAGGAACGAAGAGCCCGTCGCCTTCGACCACGATTGCCGCGAAGGCATTTGCGGCATGTGCGGCTGCATGGTGAACGGCATGGCCCATGGCCCCCTCCCCGGTACTACCCTGTGCCAGCTCCATATGCGTCACTTCAAGGACGGCGACGAACTCTACCTCGAACCCTGGCGCGCCAAAGCGTTCCCGGTTGTGAAGGACCTCGTGGTGGACCGCGGCGCGCTCGACCGCATCATCGCCGCCGGCGGGTATATCTCTGTCGCCACGGGCAGCGCTCCCGATGGCAACGCGGTGCTCGTGCCCAAGGAAAACGCCGAGCGCTCCATGGACGCGGCGGCCTGCATCGGCTGCGGCGCCTGTGTCGCCATGTGCCCCAACGCGGCGGCCGCGCTGTTCACCGGCGCCAAGATTGCCCACCTCGGCTTGTTGCCCCAAGGACAACCCGAGCGGGAGCAGCGCGCCATCGCCATGGTGGCGCAGGCCAGGCAGGAACTCTTCGGCAGTTGCACCAACATCGGCGAATGCGAAGCCGTGTGCCCGAAAGAGATCAAACTCGAAGTCATCGCCCGCATGAACGCGGACTTCATCCGTGCCAGCTTGACCGGCCGGTAAAGCAAGACGGACCTCACGCCCCAACTCTATGCAGCCCGCTTGACAATCACCATAATTAGATATAATCTAAATATAGATTTTGTCTAACTTGAGTGTGGAACTCGACCAGGCGTTTCGGTCGGCTGCCCTGCGGCCCACAGCCCAGAGGTATGCCGTGCTGGAGTTCTTGGCAGGGCATCCCGTGCATGCCACGGCGGAGGAGATTTTTCGCGCCGTGAACCGCGACGATCCGCGGGCCTCCCGCGCGACCGTCTATAACAACCTGCGGTCGCTGGCCAAGGCGGGGTTGGTCCGCGAGGTGATGTCGGAGGGCAAGGCGGCCCGCTTTGATGCCAATTTGCGCCGCCATCATCACTTCATCTGCGAGCGTTGTGGCGCGGTGGAGGATATTTCGTGGTTCGACCTGCCGCCTTCGGCGGGGCGCGTGGCACTGGGTGGGCGCGACGTGAGCAACTACGAAATTGTCTTTCGCGGTGCTTGTGAAGGTTGCCGCGATGCACAGCCTGAACAAGGAGCAAAATAGACTTATGAGCCTTTCCGCGAAGACCTGTATCCCCTGCCGTGAGGGCGTTCCCGCCTTACGGGGAGAAGAACTGGAGAAACTGAAGGCGCAGGTGCCTGGCTGGCAGGTTGTGGATGAACACCATTTGTGGAAAGCGTACACCTTCCCGGACTTTCGGACGGCACTGGACTTTGTAAACAAGGCGGGCGCCATCGCCGAAGCCGAGGGACATCATCCCGATATGACCCTGTCATGGGGTAAGGTCGAGGTGAGAATCTGGACTCACAAGATCGACGGCTTGACCGAAAGCGATTTTATTTTGGCGGCCAAGATCGAACAAATTCATCGTAAGTAGGAAAAGGAGAAAATCGAACATGTTAGGTGTCGGACACAAATTCCCCGCTTATTCCGTCGAGGCCACCGTGAGCCTCGAAAAGGGAAAGGCGTTTCAGACCATTAGCGACGAGGACTACAAGGACAAGTGGAAGGTGTACTTCTTCTGGCCCAAGGATTTCACGTTTGTTTGCCCCACCGAAATCGCGGCCTTCGGCAAGCTGAACGGCCAGTTTCAGGATCGCGACGCGCAGTTGCTGGGAGGCAGCACCGACAGCGAATTCGTCCACCACGCATGGCGGACGCATCACGCCGACCTGAAGGACCTGCCCTTCCCCATGCTCGCCGACGTCAAACGCGAACTCTGCACGGCGCTCGGGATTTTGGATCCGCAGGCGGGCGTGGCACAGCGCGCCACCTTCATCGTGGATCCGCACAACGTGATCCGCTTCGTGTCCGTCAACGATCTCTCGGTTGGCCGCAATCCACTCGAAGTGCTCCGCGTGCTCGATGCGCTTCAGACCGATGAACTCTGCCCCTGCAATTGGCAGAAGGGCGAAGAAGGCCTCAAGGTCTCGATCTAGCTCGCTACTCCCTGACGGTCGTGTCCCGTCTGCAATCGGAGCCGCGACCGTCAGGGAGGGTTGCACCGCGCTGCGAGCCACTACAGAAACCACCATGGAACTCGAACAATTATTGAATCATGTGCCGGAGTACGCCAAGGATCTCAAACTCAACCTCGGCTCCGTCACCCGGCAGACCGAACTGACCGAACAGCAGACGTGGGGCGCCGTCGCCGCCTGCGCCATCGCCGCGCGCAATTCCCAGCTTCTGGAGAGCTTGCTGGCGGAAGCCGCAAAGCATCTCACCGCACAGGCGTTGTTCGCGGCCAAAGCCGCAGCGGCAATAATGGGGATGAACAACATCTTCTACCGCTTCCGCCACCTCAGCAGCAACGAAAAGTACGGCGCCATGCCGGCGCGCCTGCGCATGCAGGTGATCGGCAAGCACGGCAGCGATCCGGTGGATTTTGAGCTGTGGTGCCTGGCGGTTTCGGCAATCAACGGCTGCGGAGCCTGCGTCGATTCCCATGAAAAGGTGCTGCGCGACAAAGGCGTCACCGAAGAGACCGTGCTGGCCGCCGTCCGGATCGCTGCCACCGTGCATGCGCTGGCGGCCGTCTTTGACGCCGAACCGGCCCCGCCGGCGCCTACTGCTTGATGACCTCGGCCGCCTTAAGCTTCTTCTCGATGCGGCCAATGTAGTCGATAGTTTCGCGGTACGGCGGAACCCCGTTGAATTTGTCCACCGCGCCCAGACCGGCGTTGTACGCCGCCAGGGCATGGCGCAGTCCATAGTTGTACTTTTCCAGCAGGTCGCGCAGGTAGCGAGCCCCGGCATCCACGTTTTGAACCGGGTCGTGCGGGTCC
>JAPKZC010000799.1 GCA_026394025.1 Candidatus Solibacter sp. | reverse complement strand
TACCCTCCGAAGTGAACCCCATCCCTTCCTGAAGTGTGGCGACTGGGTGCGGGTCAAGGCTGGCCCTCTGGAAGGAATCGAAGGGATTCTGATCCGCAAGAAGAATCTGTTCA
Organism: Candidatus Solibacter sp.; assembly: GCA_026394025.1. Classification (GTDB taxonomy): domain Bacteria; phylum Acidobacteriota; class Terriglobia; order Bryobacterales; family Bryobacteraceae; genus Solibacter. Next base: position 1,994 of record JAPKZC010000799.1, on the reverse strand, counting down.
GATTGGTTGTCTCCGTAGAACTGCTGGCGAAATCCGTTGCCGTAGAGGTCGACGCTTCATTGATCGAGCGCCTGGCCGGTCGAAACGAAGAGCCAACCAAGCGGCCGTATATGGCGCAGGGGCTTGCCCGCACCTACAGACACTGTGCATGTTAGAGGACGTTTCGCAATTGTTCGTCTCGGGGACAGCATCGAGCAGGCGGGAACTAGCGTGTGGAACCAACAGGGGTGCCGATGATTAATGCAGCTTGTGCACAGCCAGTGAACTATTCGTTCTGGATCCCACGCGAAATACGGCGAGGCTTCCGGCTGGGGTTCCTAGTGGGGTGGGTGATGTGGAGCGCGCTCAGTCCAGCGCAGGGACAACAGGAGGCTGCCACGCCGAGTACCGCGAGCAGCCCTTCAGCGTTGCCTTCCCTCCCCTCTTCCGGTTTTTCGCAGAGCAAACAAGCTTACGTGATCAGCCCGGACGACCTCTTGAATATCGACGTTTTCGACGTGCCACATATTTCTCGCTCATACCGGGTGAGCCCCGATGGCTCGCTTACCTTACCCTTACTCCCGGAAACGATTGACGCTGCCGGACTGACACCTAATCAGCTTTCGAGCGTCATCGCGGAGAAGCTCCGAGCTGCCGGGTTGGTGAAAAACCCACATGTAACCGTGGCGGTGCAGGAGTCCCGCCTCCATGCCGTGGCCGTCGCGGGGGCCGTAAAGAGACCGCAGATTTACCCAGTTTTCGGACGGACTACCTTCTTGGATGTTCTCTCTCAAGCGGAGGGGCTTGCGGATGATGCTGGCAACACCGCCACCATCACGCGGGGCGAGGTTGCGGCGCAGGTCATGACGGTCGCGGACGACCCAAACCAGGCCAATACCCCACCGGCGCTTCCCCGGATGGTCACCGTGGATCTGAAGCGGCTCCTGGCATCTGGGGACCCGACACTGAACCCGGACGTTTTTCCAGGTGACCGCGTGACGGTCCAACGCGCGGGGATTATTTACGTCGTTGGCGCCGTGAACCGCGCCGGGGGCTTTCCTCTGAAGGATGACCTGGAGGAGATGACGGTCCTGAAGGCTATCGCCCTCGCTCAGGATCTGAAGCCTACGGCGGAGAAAAACCGGGCGGTGATCATGCGCAAGAACCCGCAGATACCTGGGGGGCGGGAAGAGATTCCCGTGGACTTGAAGATGGTTCTGATAGGGCGCGCGCCCGATCGACCAATGCACCCCAACGACATTCTTTTTGTTCCCGACAGCGCCGGCAAGAAGGCGCTGCGGCGAGCGGCGGAGGCGGCCATCCAGCTAACGACCGGCATCATCATCTGGCACCGCTGACGAAAGCCAACTTCTGTTTCTTTCCTTCCAACGCGAGTCAACCACATGATTGCACCTGACAGTTTAGCCCCCATTGAGCACAAGCCCCCGGAACGGTCTGGCCCCTGGGCGAATCCCATCGGCATCGAGGGAGAAACCTCCAATACCAACACTTACTTCTATTTGCGCGCCTATTGGCACATCCTGCTCAAACGCCGCTGGACAGTGCTGACGGTTACCTTCGTACTGACAACCCTGGTGGCTATTGTCACGTTCAAGATGCAACCTGTCTATGAAGCGCGGGCCACGGTGGAATTGGAGGCTCCAACACCACAAATCCAATCTCTTAATGATCTTGATCGAGCCAGCTCCATCGATCAAGTTTTTCTCGAAACCCAAGCAGGAATCATCGAAAGCGATAGCCTGGCTTGGCGAACAATTCAGCAGCTTAAACTGGGAGAGAATCCGGCCTTTCTACCCTCTCTAAAGTGCAGCGAGCCTCGGGGGGGGGATGCCGCCAGCGCGACGCAGGTCCGTCTTATCAATGTATTCCGAGGCGGCCTGCGGGTCGAGCGGACAATGAACAGTCACCTGATCAAGGTCCACTTTGAGAGTACCGATGCTCGCTTGACAGCGCAGGTGGCGAATGCGCTGGTCAATAACTACATCGAATACAAC
>JAPKZC010000397.1 GCA_026394025.1 Candidatus Solibacter sp. | reverse complement strand
GTCCACTCCCACACGTTGCCCGCCATGTCGGCCACTCCTTCCGGGGTGTCGCCGTCCGGGAACATCCCCACCGGCGTCGGCTCGCCCACCTTCATACCAAAGTTCGCCCGGTTCTCGTCGGGTTCCTCTGCACCCCAGGGGAAAATGCGGCCTTCGCCGCCGCGGGCGGCGGCCTCCCATTGCTCTGCCTTGGGCAGCTTGCACCCAGCCCATGCGCAGTAGTCTTGTGCCTGGTGCCATGTCACGCGGACTACCGGGCGGCCAGGACGCCGGCTTTGCTCTTCCCAATCGGGCGGCGCATCCGCGCCCGCTTCCTCCAGATATTTGCCGTACTCCCACACCGTCACCGGAAACCGGCCGATTTGAAATCCGCCCATCTTCACGAACTCCTTCGGCAGGCCCCGAAGCGCTTCCAAATCGCCGCGAAGGGTATACGTGCCCGACTGGATTGCTTTCCAGTACGCCTTGTCGCGCGGCGTATACAGCCGCTCTTGGCTCGCCTGGTCCAGCGCCTCCGCGGCCGCCACTCGCGTTTTCAGACCGATCTGCCTGGCCTTGCCTTTCTCGAAAATAGCCTCTACGGCACCGCGCAGTTCGCCATATTGCCTGGCCGCGGCTCCGCTCAGCGCATATTCGAAGGGCGCCACGTCCGCCAGCATCCTGCCCAGCACGCCCGCCGCGTGCGCCTTACGCTCCAGGCGCTCTTGCGATACGGCGTGCTGCGTCAGATCTTCGAACAGCAGGCTCAGCCGTTGTTTGGCGTTTTCCGCCATGCAGCCCGCCACCAAGGGCAGCACCTCCCGCCCCTCCGCCGAAAAGATCATTTCTCTCGCGCGCGGAGGAATCTTCGCGTCGGGCAGATCCGCCATCGTCCGCGCCGCCAGGTATTCCTGGAAGCTGCGATGCCAGAACGCGATCTCGCCGCCGCGCAAAGTCACAATCCCGCTGTCGCGCTGCGCGTCCTCCAGAAACCGGCGCATCGGCGCCAGCGAATCCGCCGCCGCGGACAGTAGCGCCGCCGCATCGTCAATCCCGATCGCCAGCCTCTGCCCACCCTGGTACTCTTGCATGCCCAGCGCCAGCAGGCCGAACCGCTCCAGCAGTGCGTCCTTCCGGTACTCCCGGTGCTTGTCCACCGCATGCTCCGCCAGCCAGTCCAGAATCTGCCCGTACAGTTTCACCCGCTGTTCCGGCAACCGGTTCCGCCGGAAGTGCAGCACCGCCAGCGAGGTCAGCATCAGCGGGTTGCGAGCCAGGTAACGAATCCCGGGGACCGCTACCGCCGGGCGCAGTTCCGTATAGTAGGTCTGCGCGGCGCTTTCGTCGCCCCGCTTCAGCCAGCGGCACCACTGCAACAGAAACCCGTCGATTCCTTTGTCGTCCAGATCGTCGATCGAAGTCAGGCCGAACCCTTCGAGCGTGGCGCGGCCTTCGTGCACGCCGGGGCGCGTCGTCACCACGATGCGGCAACCGTATTGCCCCGCCGCCTCCCGGATCAGTTTCACCATGTCCACCCGCCGCTGCTGGTTGGCGGCTTCGTCCAGACCGTCCAGCAACAGCACCGTATCCGCGAAGTGCAACTGCTCCGCGAAGAAGCCTTCGTCCAGATCCCAGCCCTCATGGGATGCCAGAAAGTGTGCGATCCACCGCGGGTCCACAGTCGTCGTGGGGT
>JAPKZC010001084.1 GCA_026394025.1 Candidatus Solibacter sp. | reverse complement strand
GGCGGCATGGGCTTGCGCGTCACGTTCGACGTGAAGACGCAGCCCAACACGAATCTGATCCTGACCCAGATGCGCGAGGCGCTGGCCGCCACGCAATTGCCGGCGGACGTCAACAATTTCGGGGTGGTGGTGCGCAAAGCCACCAGCTCGCCCCTGATGATGCTCTCTCTCTACTCGCCCAACGGCATGCGCGACCGTAATTTCCTGGCCAACTACGCCTACATCAACATGGTGGATGAACTTGCGCGGGCGCCGGGCGTGGGCGAGGTCTTGGTTTACGGCGGCCGCTATGCGATGCAGATCTGGATGAAGCCGGACCGCCTGGCCAAGCTGCAAGTGACGGTACCGGAGTTGGTGCGCGCGCTGCGCGAACAGAACACCGTCAACCCGGCAGGCCAGATTGGCGGCGAGCCGGCCCCTGAGGGGCAGGAATTCACCTACACGGTGCGCGCGCAGGGGCGGCTGGTGACTCCGGAAGAGTTCGGGCAGATTGTGATCCGGGCCAACCGGGACGGCTCGGTGCTGCGCCTGGGCGATGTGGCGCGCGTGGAACTGGGGGCCGAGAACTACAACATCAAAGGCCGCGTGAACGGGCACCCGGCGGCGGTCATCGTGGCCTTCCAACTGCCGGGGTCGAATGCGCTGGACGCGGCGGAGAACCTGCGGAGCGTCATGGCGCGCTTGAAGCCGCGCTTTCCCGACGACGTGGATTACCTGGTCTCGCTCGACACCACGCTGCCGGTCCAGGAAGGCATCTCCGAAATTATCGTGACCCTGGGGGAAGCGTTGTTGCTGGTCGCCCTGGTCACCTACCTGTTCCTGCAGGATTGGCGCGCCACACTGATCCCCCTATTGGCCGTGCCAGTCTCGCTGGTGGGCACCTTCGTAATGTTCCCGGTGTTCGGGTTCTCCGTCAACACGCTCTCGCTGTTCGGCCTGGTGCTGGCGATCGGGCTGGTGGTGGACGATGCCATTGTCGTAGTGGAAGCCGTGCAGCGCCACATCGAGGAGGGGCTTGCGCCGAAGGCGGCGGCGTACAAGGCCATGGAGGAGGTGTCCGCCCCGGTGATCGGGATCGCGGTCATCCTGGCGGCCGTGTTCGTCCCCACGGTGTTCGTTCCGGGCATCACGGGGCGTCTCTACCAGCAGTTCGCGGTGACGGTGGCGATTTCGGTGCTGATCTCGGCATTCAACGCGCTGACGCTCAGCCCGGCGCTGTCCGCCCTTCTTCTGCGGCGCAAGAGAGAGCGCAGAGGGCCGCTAGGGGCGTTTTTCCGCGTTTTCAACCGCGTATTTGAGCGTGGAAGGAACGGCTACGTTGCCACGTGCGCGGCGCTGATCCGCAAATCGGTGCTGGCTGTGGCCATGCTGGCGGGCTGCGCGCTGGCGGCCGGCTGGTTCGGCACGCGAATCCCCACGGGCTTCCTTCCCGAAGAGGACCAGGGCTATTTCCTGCTGGCGATCCAACTGCCGAACGCCGCGTCGTTGCAGCGCACGGATGTCGTGATCCGGAAAATCGAGGCGGTGATTCAGGAACTGCCTGCCGTGGAGACCTACACCAGCGTGTCGGGTCTTAGCTTCCTCAGTCAAGTTCCCAACACGTACTCGGGTTCCTTTTTCGTCAAGCTGAAGCCCTGGGATCAACGCAAGTCCAAACAAGACCAGGCAGCGGAGCTGGTGCGGCTGCTCAACCGGCGGCTGAATACACTGCCCGAAGGCATTGCATTTTCAATCACGCCGCCAGCCATCCCGGGCGTCGGCGCATCCGGCGGGTTTACGTTCATCCTGGAGGACCGCTCGGGCCGAGACATCGGGTTCCTGGACACGAACCTGCAGCGGTTCCTGCAAGCGGCGAGAAGACGCCCGGAACTGACCAACCTGACTACCACGCTCTTGCCCTCCATCCCGCAGGCATTTGTCGATGTGGACCGTGACAAAACCATCGCGCAAGGTGTTGCCCTGAGCGACCTCTACCAGACCCTGCAGGCTTTCATGGGCGGCGCCTTTGTCAACTACTTCAACCGCTTTGGCCGCCAATGGCGGGTTTACATCGCGGCGGAAGGAGAGCAGCGCACGCGCGCGGAGAACGTCGGCCAGTTCTACGTGCGGAACAACCAAGGCGGCATGGTGCCGCTCTCCGCGCTGACCAGCATGAGGCGGATTACAGGCCCTGAGTTCACGCAACGCTACAACCTCTACCGATGCGCCCAGATTTTCGGCAGCGCCGCGCCAGGCTACAGTTCCGGGCAGGCGATGAAGACCCTGGAAGAGACTTTTGCGCAGACCATGCCTGGCGAGATGGGCTTCGATTACGCAGGCATGTCTTACCAGGAGCAGATGGCCCAGAAGGGGCTCTCGCCGATTGTGGTGTTCGGCATGTCGCTGGTGTTTGTGTTTCTGATTCTGGCGGCGTTATACGAGAGCTGGATCTTGCCGGTGAGCGTACTGCTGGGGACACCAGTGGCGGTGGCCGGCGCGTTGGCG
>JAPKZC010000873.1 GCA_026394025.1 Candidatus Solibacter sp. | reverse complement strand
GCGCGATTCCGCGCGGCGGCGGGAGCCTTGGCGGTGCTGTTCGCGCGGTCGTACGGCCGCGCCGAGGAGATCCACCGGGCCATGCTGGCGCGCAGTTTTCCGGGATACTTCAGGCCCTTGATCGAGTTACACCTTCACCCGGGCGACGTGATGTTTCTGGTTCTTGGAGTCTCAACGCCGGTGGCAGTGCGCGTACTGATCGAGAGGGCGGCGTGATGTCTCCGCTGATTCTGGTACAGGGACTGAGATATCAATACGACGATGGTACAGTAGCGCTCAATGGTGTCAACTTCCGCCTGGAAGCCGGCGAGACGGTGGCCCTCCTGGGGGCCAACGGCAGCGGAAAAACCACTTTTGCCCTGCACTTGAACGGGCTGCTGTCTGGCGAGGGTACGGTGGAAGTGTGCGGCCTGCCGGTGAACCCGAAGAACATCGTGGAGGTCCGGCGCAAGATCGGTCTGGTATTTCAGGATTCGGAAAGCCAGTTGTTCATGCCCACCGTTCTGGAAGACGTAGCGTTTGGACCCTTGAATCACGGGTTAAGCCCGGGCAAGGCGGCGCAGCGTGCCCTGGCCGCGCTGGAGCAGGTGGGTATGTCCGCCGCGGCCGGCAAGGCGCCGTATCACCTGAGCGCCGGGGAGAAGAAGCGCGTGGCCATCGCGGGCATATTGGCGGTGGACCCCGACATACTCGTTCTGGACGAGCCGACGACGTTTCTCGATCCACCGGGACAGCGGGCATTAGCCCAGTTATTATCCGCCTTGCCGCAGGCCAAAATTCTGATTACACACGATATGCCATTCGCGCGCGCCATGTGCTCCCGCGCCGCATTCTTCAGGAATGGAGTGATTGCGGAGGAAGGATCGGTGGAACAGATGGCGCAGCGCTATGAATGGGACTTCATTGCGCCTCGCACCACCTAGGGCCGGTTGCCGGCGGCCTCATTGCCACCGTGTGGAGTTAGGCTTGCTTTGCGGCCTTGGTACTCTTGCGGTGTGCGGCCCAGCGCTTCTTTTGCGCCGCGGAGATGCGCCTGCGTGCGGCCGCGCTCAGAACGCGCTTCCCACCGGTTGCCTTGGGCTCGGTAGATGCGGGCGAAGAAGCGGTCTTGCCTTTCAGCATGGCCTGAATCTCCCGGATCTTGTCTTCGATCCGCTGTTTCTCGATCTGATAGCCAACCAAAGCCATCTGCAGAGTGCTAAGATCTTCCGTGCTCTTTCCTCGTGCCATGTTCCACCCAAGGTTACTATATCATAGGTAAACAAGGCGCCGTCAAGCAGTTGGGAGCGCTCCCCGTCCCAGAGTGTACAGGACTACCTATGCGATTGCTTCTGCAACGAGTAAGCGAAGCCAGCGTAACTGTTGGCGGAATTCCTGTTGGATCCATACGCACCGGATTAGTGATACTAGCCGGAATGGCAAAATCCGACACCGAATCGGAGGTGGACTATCTTTCGGACAAGGTGCTTGGACTGCGCGTCTTTCCCGACAATTCCGGAAGAATGAACCGGAACATCGTCGACGCCGGTGGATCGCTCTTGATCGTGTCGCAGTTCACTCTGTATGGCGATTGCCGCAAGGGCAGGCGTCCGAGCTTTGACGAAGCCGCGCCCCCAGAGCAGGCCCAGGCTCTCTATAATTATTTCGTGGAGAAGCTGCGCGGCGGACCGGTGCCCGTGGAAACCGGCGTCTTTCAGGCGATGATGGAAGTGCATTTAGTGAACCAAGGTCCGGTAACTATCCTCATGGATACCGCGAATTGGAACAGAAAATGATCGAAACCTACGGTTATGCGCGGGCCGGTTTTTTGGGAAATCCCAGCGACGGCTACTATGGCAAAACGCTTTCCTTTGCCATGTCGAATTTTCGAGCGCGCGTGCTGCTATTTCCCAGCGGCCGCCTGGAGATCAAACCTTCCAAGATAGACCTTCCAGTCTTCGAGAATATCGATGACTTATATCGGATTACCCGATGGCGCGGCTACTATGGCGGCATTCGGATCATCCAGGCGCTGATTGTCCGCCTGGTGGACTACTGCCGCGAGCAAGGCGCCGAGTTGCCGGACCGCAACTTCACGCTGGAGTACGATTCCAACGTGCCGCAACGCTTGGGGCTCGGCGGATCGAGCGCCATCATCACGGCGTCGCTGCGCGCGCTATGCCAGTATTACGAGTTGGAGATCCCGCTGCCGGTGCAGGCCAACCTTGCGCTGGAGACCGAGACGCGGGAGTTAAACGTTCCCGCGGGATTGCAGGATCGCGTGGTGCAGGCGTACCAGGGCTTGGTCTATATGGATTTCTCCCGGTCCTTGATGGAGGCGCGCGGTTACGGCGAGTACGAGCGGATGGATGTCAGTCTGCTGCCCAATGTGTATGTAGCGTATCGGACGTCACTTAGCGAAGGCACGGAAGTGTTCCACGCCAACATGCGGGAGCGCTGGCTGCGTGGCGATGCGGAAGTGGTGGGCGCGATGGAGACGTGGGCCGGTTATGCCGCGGAGGGACGCACTTGCCTGTTGCAGCGGAACTTTTCGAGGCTCAATCAACTGGTGGACGCAAACTTCGATCTGCGGGCGAAAATCTATCACATCGATCCGGGCAATCTGGAAATGGTGTACATGGCGCGAGCCGTGGGGGCGACCGCGAATTTCGCGGGGTCGGGTGGGGCAATTGTGGGAACGTATGAGGACGAAGCAATGTTCGGCAAACTGACGGCGGCAGGCAAGGCAATTGGCGTCGCCGTCATCAAGCCGAAAATTGTCACTTAGAATGCCCGAGGGACGCTACCTCTACTGCGACGTCAGTCTGCCGGTGCCGCTCGATCAGCCGTTCACCTATTCACTGCCGGATACGCTGCGCCATCGCGTGCGTGTGGGAAGCCGTCTGATTGTGCCCTTCGGGACGCGCAAGGTGACGGGGGTGATCCTGCGCTGCCACGACGATCCGCCGGGGGTCGCCACGCGGGATGCGCTGCGTCTGGTCGATAGCGAGCCGGTGCTGAGCGCGGAACTGATGGCGCTGGGGCGGTGGATCGCCGGGTATTACTGTTCGCCCCTGGGCGATGTGCTGCGCGGCATGCTGCCCCTCTCCTCAGAGATCCGGCGTGGGAAAATCTGGTCGCTGACCGATTCCGGACGCGATGCGGCGCGCCAACTGCTCCTCGATTCCTCGCCGGAAGATCCGGTGTTGAAGATTCTGCGCATGCTCGAGAAGCGTCCGCTCTCGGCGTCGTATTTGGCCAAAACCATGCCGCTGGCCGATAGGGCGATCCGCGCGCTGGAGCGTAAACGCTTCATCGTGGCCGAGGACGTGCAAGTGGAGCGCGATCCGCTGCGCGCCCCCTCCGAGCGCTTGCGGGTACAATTGGCCGCCGCAGGCAAGGGGCCCGAGCCCAAACTCAACAAGCCGGAGCGCGAACTCCGCGCCTTTCTGGAGTTGCACCCCGGCTCGCACAATCTGAAGGAACTGGAAGACACGGTGAAGCACGCCAGCGCGGCGGCGCGGTCGCTGGCGCGCAAGGGGATACTTTCGCTCAAGCCGGAGACGGTGGCCATCAAGGCCGCCATCCGCGCGCGGCACGAACTCAATCCGGCGCAGCAGGAGGCGTTTCAGCAGATACACGAAGCCATCCAGGCCAAACGCTTCCAGACCTTTCTGCTGCATGGCGTCACCGGGTCGGGCAAAACGGAAGTGTATTTGACGGCCATCGAGACGGCGCTGGCGGAAGGGCGGAGCGCGCTTCTCATGGTGCCGGAGATCGCGCTGACGCCGCAGATGGCGGGACAGTTTTTCTCGCGCTTCGGCGACCGCGTGGCCATCCTCCACTCCGCATTCACCGACGTGGAGCGCACTGAGCAGTGGCGGCGCATCCGCTCCGGCGTGGCCAGCGTGGTGGTGGGCACGCGCTCCGGAGTGTTCGCGCCGGTGCAAAACCTCGGTCTGATTGTGGTGGATGAAGAGCACGACGGCAGCTACAAGCAGGAGGAAAATCCGCGCTACAACGGACGCGACGTGGCCATCGTGCGCGCACAGGGCGCGGGGGCGTGCGTGATCCTCGGTTCGGCCACGCCCAGCCTGGAGAGTCGCTACAACGCGGAGAAGGGCAAGTACACGCTGCTGGAACTGCCGGGACGCATCGAAGCGCGGCCCATGCCGAATGTGGAACTGATCGACATGCGGCAGGAGTTCCTGGAAACCCGCAAGCAGGAGACCTTCTCGCGCAAGCTGATCGAGGCGTTGGGGCAGCGCGTGGAGAGCGGCGAGCAGACCATCGTACTGCTCAACCGGCGCGGGTTTTCCAGTTTCGTGGCGTGCCGCGCCTGCGGCGAGAGAGTGCAGTGCATCAATTGCTCGCTGACCCTGACCTATCACAAGCGCGACCGGCGCCTCTTGTGCCACTACTGCGGGTACGCGGAGAAGGTGCCGAGCCAGTGCCCGAAGTGCTCGAGCGAGCATATCTATTTTCTGGGGATCGGTAGCGAACGTGTGGAGGAGGAGTTGCACCGCGCCTTCCCGGCGGCGCGGATCGCGCGACTGGATCGCGACACGGTGACCGGGAAGCGCCAGTACGAAACCATCCTCCAGGATTTCCGCGAGGGCAACTACGACATGCTGGTGGGCACACAGATGATCGCCAAGGGGCACGATATTCCGAACGTGACGCTGGTGGGCGTGGTGGCGGCCGACATGGGGCTCGGCATGCCGGATTTCCGCGCGGCGGAGCGCACCTTCCAACTGCTGACCCAGGTGGCGGGGCGCGCCGGGCGCGGCAGCCTGCCGGGAATCGTACTGGTGCAGACCATCAACCCGGAACACTACGCGGTACGCCTGGCGGCGGCGCAGGATTACCAGGGGTTCTACGAGAAGGAGTTGAATTTCCGCCGCATGATGCACTACCCGCCGTTCGCCGCCATGGCCAACGTGCTGGTGCGCAGTGAGAAAAAAGAGATGGCCATGCGGATGAGCACGGAGTTGGGCTTTCTGCTCAATCCGCCGCCGGAGAAGTTGCGCGTCATGGGTCCAGCGGAGGCTCCAGTGCCGCGGCTTAAGAACGAATACCGCTACCAGTTCCTGATCAAGGCGGCGAGCCGCAAGGCGCTCAACGAGTTACTACAGAAAGTCCGCAATTTCGCAGTGGAGCACAAATGGGGAGCCACCGCGCTGATGATCGATGTGGACCCGTTGACGTTGATGTAGGCGCTACAGTTCCTTCAACCGGAAGTTGCGGTACTCCACTTTCATGGGCGGTCCCACGTGCACTTGTACGCCGATCTGGCCTTTGAGCGTGCGATTGGGGGCATCGTCATCAATCACCACGCACATCAGGTGGCCATTCAACATGTGAATTAGTGTGTTGCCGCGGATGATCAGGTGGATCGCGTTCCAGTCCTTGGTGATGAACTCCGCCATGGCGGCGGCATCGCCGATGCTGGATAGAATGATCGGCTTCTGGCCGCCCACTACGTGGGTCATCTGGCCGCGCAGGGCGTGAAACAGGCGCCCCTTCTCCTCGTAGTTCTGACCGGTGTAGCGGTTCCCTCCGTCGATATCGAATTGATACCCGCGCATGGCGAACCTGTTGGCGGGCGTCACCGGGTCCGGCACCACCACGCTGCGATAGTTGATACCGCTGTTGCCGCCGGAGGCGATGCGGTAGTCGGCTTTCAATTCGAAGTCGGCCGGAGCGCCACCGCGCCAGATGATGAAGGTGTTGCTCTTGATGATGGTCTCGGCTGTGATTTCGCCAACCATCGCGCCGTTTTCGACACGCCAGTATTTGGGATCGCCCTCCCATCCTCCGAGAGTCTTGCCGTCGAAGATGGCACGGAAGCCCGGTTCGTCGCCGGTCGGCGGTTCGGGGCGATCGGATTGTTTCGGGACATATTGCGCGGCCAGCGGTGCGGCGGCGAGCGCGGCAAGAAAAGTTCGGCGGCTGCTGTGCGACATGGTGCTTATGTCATATCACAGAACCCTAGACCTTGGCGATCACTTCGAGCAGCCCCTTCAGGCTTTGCTCGCTGCAATACATCTTGCCTTTGGGGTCTGTCCAGTGCGTTTCCAGCGTGAACGTGCCTTTGTAGCCATCCTTCAAGAGCGCGCGGATCTGGCCGAGATTGTCGAACTCGCCATCGCCGACCCTGGTCCACACCACCTTGCCGTCCTGGTGCTTGTAGTCGCGCAGGTGCACGTGGAAGATGCGCGCCGGGTCAATCTTGCGGTAGCCGTCGGGAAAGCTCTGCTCGCCGCTCGATCCGGCGTTGTTGGGGTCCCAGGCGAGGCCGATGTTGTCTTCCTTGACGTTCTTGAACAACAGCGCGCTTTCGGCGCCGGTGGAGACGTACCCGCCGCCGATGTTCTCTACCGCAAGGCGGAAGCCCTTGGCGCGCCGCGCGGCCTCCCGGGTCAGTTCCCAGACGCGCGCGTAGCTCTGGGCGTTCGGCGTTTCGCCCTTGCCGAGCATGAAGGTGAAGACGCGGAGCTTGTCCGTGCCGAACGCCTTGGCGCGTTCCATGGCGGTGGTCAACAGTGCCCATTGCTCATCGAGTTTCTTCAGGCCTTCCGGAGTGTCCGGCGGCAAGGGTATCTTGAAAAAGCCCGTGCCTTCGATGGAGACCCGGATGCCGTGATCGTCCAGGATCTTGCCGGCTTCGCGGATCTTCTCCATCGGCTGCGCGGTATTGTAGGCGCCCCAGATATTGCGGATCTCGGCCCAGCGCAGGTTGTACTGCTTCAGGAATTTGGCGGCCGTGAGGACGTCTTCGGTGATTTCGTCGGTGGTGATGCCGAGTTTGATGTCGGCCAGCGGCAGAGCGCGCAGGCGGCGGGCAAAGAGCAACGCGGAGGCCGCCAGAAGATCGCGTCGGGTGGGCGAAGTCATGCAGAGATTGTAGCGGTTGGCGCGCGGCGGGTCTATGCTATCAACATGGCTAACGATGGAACTTCGAGACGGCACTTCTTCTTCGGGACCCTGCTGGCGGGGGCGGTGCCCGCCGCCGGCCTCGGCAGCACGCCATCCTTGAAACACCTGGGCTATAAGTCGCCCAACGAAAAGCTCAACATTGCCGCCATCGGCGCGGGCGGGAAGGGCCGGAGCGATATCGCCGGTTGTAAGGCCGAGAACATAGTCGCGTTCGCCGATCCCGACGATGCCAGCGCGGCGTCCACCTACCAGCTCTACCCCAAGGTTCCGAAGTATAAGGACTTCCGGCGCATGTTCGACAAGGAGACCGCGAACATCGATGCCGTGCTGGTTTCCTGCCCCGACCACATGCATGCCACGGCGTCGCTGTGGGCCATGACGCGCGGCAAACACGTCTACTGTCAGAAGCCCTTGACTCGGACGGTTTGGGAGGCACAGGAATTGGAGAAGGCCGCCGCCAGATACGGCGTGGCCACGCAGATGGGCAACCAGGGATACTCCAATCCGGGCGCCCGCGAGTGCTGCGAAATTATCTGGAACGGCGACATCGGCAACGTAACCGAAGTGCACGCGTGGACAGATCGGCCGGGCAAATATTGGCCGCAGAGTCCGGACGTCGTACCCATGGAGGCCCCGGTTCCGGCGACGCTGGATTGGGAGGTTTGGCAGGGTGGCACGTTGCCGCGGCCGTATAGTCCCGCGTACATTCCGCGCGCGTGGCGGGCATTCCCAGACTACGGTTGCGGCGCCGTGGGCGATATGGCGTGCCACATTCTGGGAACGCCGAATATGGCGATGCGGCTGGGCGCGCCGAGCAGCGTCGAATGCATCAAGAAGGTGGGCCCGGGCAAATATACGTTCCCGCAGCAGACCGTGTTGCGGTTCGACTTTCCGGCTAGAGGCTCCATGCCTCCGGTTAAGATCTTCTGGCACGACAGCCTCAAGGAGTTCCTCAAATTTGATGGCATTCCGGCCGGCGAATTGATCGGCGACGACGACAACAACGGGAGCCTGTTCATCGGCGACAAGGGCATGGTGACCACCGGCTGCTACGGCGAGCGTACCCGCCTGATGCCCGACGCAAAGATGAAGGACTACAAGATGCCCTCGCCTTTGCTCACGCGGTCGCCCGGACATTACGCGGATTGGATCCGCGCCTGCAAGGGCGGCGAACATTCGTGCTCCAGCTTCAGCGTGGCGGCTCCCCTCGTGCAGTGGATGCAGTTGGGCGTGATTGCCATGAAGGTGGAAGGTAAGCTGGAATGGGACGCCGCGAAGAAGCAGTTCAGTAACAATCGTGAAGCCAACCAGTATCTAAAGCCCAACTTCCGAAAGGGCTGGAAGCTGGCATAGCGCGGTCAGCTCACGGCGTTCACCTCAAGCACGTCGAAGTGGAAGCGGTCCGGCGGAAACAGGGCCGGAGACGGTGACCAGGTGTGGTATGCCGTGCCGGCCACCGTCGCGTTCAAATAGAACAGGAACTGGCTCGAGAAGCAATCGATCGGCGGCGGCTGGCGGAAGGTGAGGCGCAGTCCGACGGCTTTGTCGAGCGCCACACCGCCGGTGGGGACTGCCTTTTCGCGCAGGAGTTCGACGAAGCTGGCGCGACTGGCGTGCGGCCAGACGTCGGGGTGGAGCAACCTGCGCAGTACGCCCTCGGACTCAAAGGTGATCTCACACTGGCGAATCCACTCGATGACGCTATCGCCCCAGAACCAGTGTGAGAGCAGGCCTCGGTACTGTTGGGTGAGTTGCAGGGCCAGGTCCAACTTGCGCTGCTCCAGGACTTCTTCAGCGGCATCGGTGGTGGCCAGCATGTCCTCGGCCTCAGGCATGACGGACATCAGGTCGGTAGCGGCGTCCGTCGTACAGTGCAGCAGCAGCGGCGGAAGCTCGTGCGTCTTGCTTCCCGGGATCTCGATGTATCGTTGGTCGCTCATGACGGCCCCCCTACCTATGCATATCGACACAAAACCGATACTTCCGTGTTTCAATTTGTAGCACGGGAAATTGCGTTGCACTATTAAAAAGAATTGATGAAGCCCATTTGGCGGCAGCACGCAGCGCCTGCTAACGCTAACAGCCTCAGTAAGTGACCTGTTTCTTCGCCGTAACGTGCTTTTCCAGTTCTTTGCGATTCAGGAAGTAGGTGGACTTGGCGCGGCTTTTGCTGAATAGCTTTTCGGCCTGGTCGTCATAGTGAGCCGAATCGGGGTGGTCGCTTTCGCCCAGAGGGAGCACCATGTAGGATTGCGGCGGCTTGCTCAGGATTACGATTTGCGTCGAGGTCTGGCCGGTGTGGCCCACCATTTCCTTGCCGCGCGGGCTGAAGCTGATAGCACGCGGCGTGGCCATTCCAGCTGGGGCAAGCGACCCGCCCCCCACGGGGAAGGTGCGTGTCGCGTCACGGCGCCCCACGCGAAAGAGCGTGCCGAACACGGCATCGGCGGGGAATTCGGCCTTCAGGCGCTGCGCCGTCTGATCCAGCGCGCTGCGGATAGTGCCGTCGGTCAATGCGGCTGGCGGTTCCAGGGCGCTCGCCGTGGCGCCGCCAAGAGCCAGCTTGAAAAAATAGTAGGCCAGCGCGGCACGCGAATCGGCGTCACTGCGGCGGTTCCAGCCGTCGATCAGGTTGGCCATCTCGTGATCGGGGGCGGCGTGGCGAATGCGCTCCTGCCAGAGTTCGGCGTGCCACACTTGCGGGGAAAAAGCGATCCCGATAGCCTGCTCGGCGGTGACGTCGTGCGCCGCATCCAACAGATCCAGCACCATGGCGGCACGTTGGCTGGGCGGGCGGCGGGTTTCGTTGTAGACATAGGGATGCGCCGCCCATTTCTCGGGAACCAGCGGGGAATCCTTCATCATATTGACCGGCGACGTATTGCAGTTCTGCATGTAGCCTTGCGGCGGGTTGGCGATCTGCACCAGGTCTTCGAACGAGTGGATGCCCTGCCACTCGCAGGCGGCGGCGGGGCCGGACATGGGGCGCGAGGAATCGCAGCCGTTGGGGCGCACCGGGACGCGCCCATGGCGCACGTAGTAGATATCGCCATCCACCGTGGCGATCATGATGTTCTGCGCCATGTATTGCAGTCCGCCGAGCGCCTGCTTGGCCTGCGTAAGATTGCGTGCAGTTGCAATCTTCCACGCGGTTTCGAGCAGGCGGAATTCGTTGGCGTACGGGATGGCGGCGGCGTAGGCCTTGCCGTCCTTATGGGCGACGATCGGGCCGTGGTGCGTGGATTCAATTCGCACATCCTGGTATTTGATTTCGCCCCCGGTCTTAACGGCGATCCGCTCGGTGCGTACCTCGAGGGGGCGCCACTCGTCTTTGAACTTGTACTTGCCGTCCCGCACTTCTTCCTCGTAGACGTCGGAGGTATCGGGACCGCCGGTGGTCATCGCGATGGAGAGGAAGCGGTTGTGGCCCAACGAAGGGAATGGCTGGCCCAGGATGGCGGCGCCGGAGAACGCCAGGTCGCCGCCGTAGATGCGCATTTCGTAGAAGCGGACTTCGCCATACCAGGTTAGGTGGGGATCGATCACGGCAATGGGCACGTGGAGCGCTGTGCGCGAGGGGGCGAGCGCCATTTCGTTGGAGCCATGATACGCCACGGGGTCGGGCTGAATACCGGCGCGCTGTAGATCGCCGGCGGCTTCACCTTCGGGCCAACTCCAGATAATGTAGCGGCCCAGCGCAACGATCTGCCAGGGTTCGAGCTTGGGCGCCCAGACCGGGACCTGCTCGGGATGCTCCTGCATGAACTTCCTGATACCGGCCTGGTAGGCTTCGCAGATGGCGCGCAGGTTGGGCGCCAGTTCCGCATAGTGCTGGCGGGCCACGTCGCGGTGACGCCACAGGCGCGCGCGGTAGTCCTGGGTGACGAACTCGGGGCCGAACGCTTCCGACATGGTGCCCTCGGCCTTGCGGTAATTGCGCAGAAGTTCTTCGAGGCGGTCTTCGGCCTGCGCGTAGCCAGAGGCGAAAGCGGCGCCCGTGGCGGTGGCGGCGTAGATGTGAGGAACGCCAAATTCGTCGCGCAGAATCTCGATCTTCTCCGCCGCACAGAGAGTGAACGGCACCAACAGCAGGGCTAAGGACTTCATGGAAGCACAGTATAACTCCGAGAGCCGCACCGAGCGGGATGTTGGTTCAACGCAGACGCAGAGAACACACCCGGCGAGCTTGTTTTGGCTTTCTCTGCGCTTTCTCTGCGGTCTCTGCGTCTCTGCGTTGAATGAACTCCTTCCCTGGCGGCGAACTTGCGCTAAAGTTTAGTTGCTGAAAACCCATATGCGTAACATCGCAATTATCTTGACCGCT
>JAPKZC010001072.1 GCA_026394025.1 Candidatus Solibacter sp. | reverse complement strand
TCTCCCCGAACTGGATGAAGTTCGGGTCGGTGCACTTCAACATATGGTAGATCGTTCCCCGCTCGTCAGGGATGCGCCGGAGTGGAATGACCTGAACCCCTTCAATCATAGCTACACCATGTGAGGGTCTGGGATCGGTATGATGAATCGACCGCCGCGCCGACGGTATTCGGCTTGCTGCTCCATAATCTCCTCGGCAAAGTTCCAGGTCAGCAGCAGGACATAATCCGGCATGGCTTCCAGGAGTCGTCCTGGCGGGAAAATCGGCAGGTGCAGACCCGGCATGAAACGTCCCTGCTTGTGCGTGCTCCGGTCTACGACGAACTCCAGGGTTTCGCGGCCAACCCCGCAATAGTTCAAAAGTGTACTGCCTTTAGCGGCGGCGCCATAGGCGGCGAGGCGTTTCCCTTCTCCCACCAGCCCTCTAAGCAATTTCAGTAGGTCGGTTTTGACCCTCTCAATACGTCCCGAGAAACGCTGGTAGAACTCTAGCCGATCGACTCCCCAGGCCGCCTCTTCTTCCAGCAGAGCCGAAACAGATGGCTTCCGGTGGGCCCGGGCCTCAGCCGCTGCATACAGGCGCAGCGAACCGCCATGGATGGGTAGACGTTCCACGTCCTCAATCACCAGTCCGTGTCGTTGAAAGAGGCGATCAAGGGTTGTTAGTGAAAAATAGCACAAGTGCTCATGATAGATGGTGTCAAACTCACACTGATCGATCATCTCCTTCAAGTAGGGGACCTCGATGACCGCCATCCCATCGTCTTTGAGCAGAATCCCAATTCCCTCGACCAGCCCGTTCAGATCCGGAACGTGCGCCAGGACATTGTTGGCATGAATAACGTCCGCGCCCCGTCCTTCCTTTCGAAGTTGGCGCGCGAGGGCCTGGCCAAAGAATTCGCAGAGGGTGGAAATGCCGTGTTCTTTTTCAGCAACCTGCGCGATGTTGGAGGCCGGTTCGATGCCCAGCACAGGAACTCCCGCGCGCTTGTAAAATTGGAGCAAGTACCCATCATTGCTCGCGATTTCAACCGCGAGCTTGCTGGCATCCAAGGGCCGCGAAGCGAGCAGGCGGCTGACGAGCGCCTCGGCGTTGCGGACGACCGTGTCGGAAAAAGACGAGAAGTATGGATAATTGCTGAACAGTGTCTCGGGAGGAACCGTCTCCAAAATCTGAACCAGAAAACACTCCGGACAGAACGCAAGGTCAAGCGGGCACCTTGCCTCCGGCAGATCTAACTCGTGGGCCGCCAGCAAGGCATTCGCGAGCGGGGTTTCTCCTAGCGATAACACTAACCTGAGGCCGGCCTTCCCGCAGGACCGACAGAGGGCAGCCAAGCTATTCACCCGGATTAACCCCCAGATACTTCTTGTACCATTCGATGGTTTCGGTTAACCCGTCGTCCAGCGTGTACACAGGCCTCCATCCGAGCACTCGTGCGGCTTTGGCCGAGGAGAGGTACTGATTGCGGATTTCACCTTTGGCCTGGTTGAGGACGGTGGGCTGAATGTGTTCGCACTTCATAATCTGCCGAATCCTATCGACGATTTCCAGCACCGCAACTCGAGATTCCGTACTGAAGTTGAAGCTCTCGCCAGCGACCGGCGGTGAATCAAGCTGTTCGGCGAGGTCGAGGTATGCCCTGGACACGTCCTTAACGTAAATGTAGTCGCGAATGTACTTGCCATCGCTACGGATCAGGGGGGATTCTCCCTGATAAAGAGACCGGATCGCACCCGGGACGATGCGGGTCCAATTGAGATCTCCGCCACCATAGATATTGCCACAACGGGCAATCGCCACGGGTAGGCGGTAGGTATGGTAGTACGCCTGAGCAATCATATCGGCACAGCTTTTCGAGACTTCATAGGGCTGCCGGCCCTGCAGGGGCATTTCTTCGGTGTAAGGAAGGCGCTCCTGCTCGCCGTAAGCCTTGTCGCTTGAAGCAATCACCACCCGCTTGACGAGGTCTGGGTGCCGGCGGCAGGCCTCGAGCAGATTCCACGTCCCCCGGATGTTGGTCTCGAAGGTCGCCAGTGGAGATCGGTAGGCGACACTAACAATCGCCTGAGCTCCGAGGTGGATAACTGTATCGACTTCATGAGCCACGAGGGCGCGTTCCAGGGCATGGAAGTCTTCAAGCATTCCGTTGATGACATTTATCCGGTGGATCGTTCCGTTTCGGTAGATCTCAGATTGTGGGTCGTT
>JAPKZC010001170.1 GCA_026394025.1 Candidatus Solibacter sp. | reverse complement strand
TCCCGATTCGGCCTGGCGTAGCTGCCCGGCAGATAAGGGAACCGGCTGGCGATCCCGGGCTTCACGGCAACTCCGAAGCCGGGCTTGGCGGGCAGGTCCAGATAGCCCTTCCGCACCACCAGCGGCTCCTGGAACAGCTCCTCTTTGAACGGGTTCCAGGTCTGGTTCAGCTCCAGCACCAGGTGGTTGGGAATGGCCGCCACCAGCGCCGCGTTGGCCATGGTGGTGAGGCCGCCGTGCCAGTTGTGGGGGCAGCAGGATTTTTTGCTCAGGTTGGCCATGCGGGCGATATGCCACGCTTCGGTGAGGCCGGTGACATTACAGTCGGGCTGCACGATGTCGTACGCGTCGCGGTCGATCCACTCTTTGAACTCGAACCGATTGGTGCGGCTCTCACCGCCCGACACCATGACGTGCGGCAGGGCGGCGCGGATCTTGAGATGACCTTCCAGGGATGCTGGGCGACCGGTGCTAATGGGCTCCTCGAACCAGTGGAACTTCAGCTCTTCGAGAACCGGGGCAAGTTCCAGGCACTGCTCCAGGCTGAGCCGCATATTGCTTTCCTGCATGAGATCGAAGGCCGGACCCACGGCCTGGCGCATGCGGCGGAGGTATGGGATGTACTTCTGGACGGTGATGCCGCTGTTGGCCCATTCCGACCCGAGACGGAACTTGAACGCGGTGTAGCCGGCTTCCTTGTGGCGCACGGCTTCGTCGATGAGATCGTCGGGGCGCTTGTACCAGGCGTATTCCACGCCGCCGGAGGCGTACATGCGGATGTGCGGCTGGGGTGCGGCGTCGGTGGCCAGAAGCTTGTACACCGGCGTATTGGCGGCCTTGCCGATGATATCCCAGCAGGCGGCGTCGATGCCGGCGAAGGCTCGGGTTCCGCTCCAGGCCGCGCCCAGGTATTCGACATCGAATGGGTTCCGGCCGATGAGGGCGGGCCGGATCAATTCATCGATGGTCTTCTTGATGGCCTCCGGGCCGGCGTAGGGGCTGGTTTCGCCGATCCCGGCGATGCCTTTGTCCGTCAGGATTTCGATCAGGATCAGGTCGGTCTTCCAGGTGACAGCGCGGCCCGTTATCCACTGCTTATCGGGAGACAGTAGATAGGACATGATGGTGACTTTCACGTCCTGGATCTTGAGGTTTTGACGCGCGACGCCCTCGAGCGGGTGAGCGCGCTTGCGGAACGCCGGCCTGGTCTGACCTGATTCCGCCATGGGGATGGCCGCGGCAGCGCCAAGTAGGACCTTCTGCTGAGAATTGCCATGCGTCCAAACAGCATACTCCCCGGCGCGTCGGGGCACCACGGGGTTGGTGCACGGGGTTGGTGCACGGCGGTTTTTGACGATATTGGGCTGCTTGGCGATGCCCGGCGCGGCCAGCGCGCATGGTGGACGGCATGGTGTCAGATCGCCTGCTGCATCCAGGGCTCCATGAACTCCGATGACATCGGTGGCGTGTCCACCAACTGGATCTGCACGTTCTCGTACAGCATCATGCCCGGAGTTGGCATCCGCGTGGTAAAGGGGTAATCGGCAATGTCGGGATGGGCATGCGTCAGCCGGCACACCATCTGCGCCTTGCCGGAGCTGGGTGGCCCGATCGACGCGACCTGCCCCGCTTTTTCACGTTCCACGAAGTACCTGGGGGCTGAGTGTCCGGAGGTTCTTTTCTCGGACTCCTTCCGGACCTGGGACGCCTCCGTTTTAGCTCGGTTGAATCTTTTCCGTGTCCTTGTGCTTCGGCAGGGTGGCGAGCATTTGCTCCAGCGCGGCACGCGCCTACACGGGGTCTACCGTGCAGCGTGTTAGCCTGTGGCCGGCAGCCATGACTTTCGGCAACGACCCCGCCAAACTGGACCGCTACCGCGCCTTCTGGAGCCGCGGCGAAGCGTCGCGCCCGCTCACCGGCTTCACCCTCGCCGGCTGGTTTCCCATGCAGGAATTCGCCGCCTGCCTGCCGTGGCAGCCACACCGTTATCTCGAACCCGGCATGATTTCGCCCGCGGACTTCTTTGACGACCATCTGCGGATGCTCCGCGAGGGCGAAACCATGGACGACGACCTGATCCGCGGCGCATTCCCCGGTCAACTCGCGTTCCCGTGGCTGGCGGGCATGCTCGGCTGCCAGGTCCGCATCCTCCCCAGTACCATCGTCGGAGAGGAAATGCACTTCGATTGGGATCGCGCGCTGGCCGTCCGCCTCGACCGCTCCTCCCCCTGGCACCGCAAGTATATGGAATACGCCGATGCCCTTGTGGAACTCGCCGCAGGCCGCTTCCCGGTCAGCCACTCGGCCGAGATCGGGCCCACCGACATCCACGCCGTCCTGCGGGGCCATAGCCGCAGCCTCATCGACCTGGTGGACGAACCGGAGAAGAGCGGCGAACTGCTCGCCCGGCTCGGCGACATCTTCCGCGAGACGACCGACGACATCTGGCGGCGTCTGCCGCTCTACCAGGGGGGCTACTTCGACGCCCAGTACTCCCTCTGGGCCCCGGGGCGGATCGTCCGCATGCAGGAAGACGCCACGGCCGTCTACTCCCCCAGGCTGTACCGCCGCTTCGTGCAACCGGTGGACCGTGAGATCGCGCGCCACTACGAGTCGAGCTTCATCCACCTGCACTCGACGTCGATGTTCCTGCTGGACGCCTTCCTCGAGATCGAGGAGATCCGCTGCTTCGAGGTCAACAACGACGCCCTCGGTCCGGGCGTGCCGGCCATGGTCCCGTTTTTCCAGCGCATCCAGCGTGCCGGCCGGCCGCTGCTGATCAAAGGCTCGTTCACGCCGGACGAACTGAAACTACTGGCCGACCGGCTGGAGGCGCGCGGTCTTTTTCTGAACGTCATGGTCCAGAGTATGGCCGAGGTGGAGCCCCTGCGGCGCGTGCTGGGCATGTAACCACCACCCCTCCCTCAAACGGGCCTGAACGGAGCAGCGATATGGCGGCGCGGCTTTTCGATAAAATGGTGGCTTACCATGAACCGCCGCCACCTTCTCCTCTCACTCAGCAGCGTTCCGCTGCTTGCCCAGACAACACCCACCGCGCCGGAGCTGGAATGGTACGACGCCAGGAAGTTCACGGTGGAAGGGCTGGGCTTCAGCGACTTGAAGTCGCCGTACGACCGGCTGCCCGGACGGGCGGAGGGCGTAGTCCGGCCCGAGGTATGGAACCTGAGCCGCGATTCGGCGGGAGCGCTGGTGCGGTTCGTGGCCTCGACGACGGCGATTCACGCGCGCTGGAAGCTGACCAACAAATCGCTGGCCGGAGCCAACATCACGGCGGTGGCATCGAGCGGGCTGGATCTTTACGCGCGCACGGATGCGGGCAAGTGGCGGTGGCTGGGCATCGGACGGCCCACGCAGTTTCCGGAAAACATCGACGTGCTGATCACCGGCATTCCAGCGGCGCAGCGCGAGTACATGATCTACCTGCCTCTGCGTAACGGCGTAACGTCGCTCGAGATCGGACTGCCGAAGGGTGGGACGATCGCGGCCGGTCCGCCGCGCGCCTCCGGATCGAAGGCGATTGTGTTCTACGTGACCTCGATCACGCACGGCATCTCGGCATCGCGCGCCGGCATGACGCAC
>JAPKZC010000917.1 GCA_026394025.1 Candidatus Solibacter sp. | reverse complement strand
CTTCCATCCGCCAGGGCTCGCGATAGGCCCGGCCGCGCATGCGATTGGCTTCTTCGTCGTTGAGGAACATTCGTTTGGCCGGATCCCAGGTCACCTTACGGTTCAGTTGAGAGCAGATCCAGGCCGCATGGGAGGTAACGTGCGTGGCAGCCGTGACTTCGGCATTGGCGCGTGGTGGAGTTCGAGAACGGATGCAATCTATGAACTCCTTGATATGCGCGGCGGTCGGGTCGTACCTGGTCCCCTGGCGGGTGGGCAACAGAGATTTCAGATTGGGAGATACCTCGACCCGTCCGCTGTCGCCGGTTTCGACCCAGCCTTCGGTTCCTACAAACCGGTTGCTGCACGAGCCCAGCCCGCCCCAACTGTGGATGCGCAGGATGAGTTGCACGCCATTGGCGTACCGGCATGTGATCGTGTACCGGCTGGTCAGGCCGTCGCCCCGGAAAATGCCGCCTTCGGGCACGTACTCGACCGGCTGGGTGTGCTCCATGTCCGCGGCCCATTGAGCCATGGCGACGGTGTGCGACGCCCACTCCAGCAGACCGGCGTGGAAATCCCAGAACTCACCGCGGCCGCGATCCGCGTAGTTGGAGTTGTACGGCCGCCAGAGGCACGGACCCAGCCACTTGTCCCAATTGAAAACCAACGGATCCGGTTCCGGAGTCTCCGCCGGCCACCAGCCGTGCCCGCCCGCATCCACGGTTCCCAGCCCGATCGCCGTATCGGCGTGCACTTCCAGCAACCTCCCCAGCTTGCCGCTGCGAGCCAGGCCGACCGCGAACTCAAAGGCGAACTGGTTCTTACGCTGTGCGCCCGACTGGTACACCACGCCATACCGGCGCACATTGTCGGCCATGGCATAGCTTTCGTTGATCGACATGGCGCCGGGTTTCTCGATGTACATGTCCTTGCCGGATTGTGCCGCCCACATCGCCATGGGTCCATGCCAGCGGTCGCTGGTCGCAATCAGCAGAGCGTCGATGTCCGTCCGCGCGAGGATCTCCGATGGGTCGCGATACATCTTGCAGTCGTTGTTCTTGTAATAGTTATCGACTGTGCTCTTGACCGTCTCGCGAGCGCTCTCCCGAACATCGGCGATGCCTACGAACCGCACCCGCGCATCGCCCAGCAACTGTCTCAAGTCGGCCATCCCGCGGCCGCGGATCCCGATGCCGCCGAAAACCAGTTGATCGTTCAGGGCATAGTTCCCGACCACTACGGGTCCAAACTGTCCTGGACCGGGTGTGGCTATTTGGCCCATTGCCGGTCCGGCGGCCGCGGCTACGGCGCCGGCCTGGGTCAAGGTTTTCCCGAATCTTCTCCGCGTAACGCCTTGCTTCTCTTCCGCCATGATTTCCTCCTCAAAAGGATAAGAGGCTCCGCCACTCTTCCAAATGACTGTAGCACCCCACCAATCCGTTCTCAAGGGCGTACTTGGCTTCGCCCGGCATCCGCCGCCCGCCGCATATTGACGCGACTTGCACGGGGATTGGCTCTGGTGGAAAGGAACTCACTGTGTCGCGAGTTTTCTGGAATCGCGCCGCGGCGGTAGCCGTCGCGGCCCCCGCGCGACCGCTCTCTGGCCGCGGCGCCGGCCGGCGCCAGGGGACGCCACTCGATCTTCCGCACTCCCGCCACCGTGGAGTAGGTCGCTATGCCGAATGGAATGGATCGATCGATGTCGCCCTCGCGCAGGGCGATCCACTTCTTGCCGATGCCGGCTTCGATCACGAGTTCGTCGTCAATCCAGGCCGAGATCGTGGTGGGGGTCACGCGCAGGCGCAGGGAGTACCAGCGGCCCGGCTCGAACTTCCAGGTGAGCGTGGTCTCGTTCATCGAAGCATCCGCGCCGTCGATGCTCGACAGGCCCACGACCTCGCCGCCCCAGCCGCCGTTGATCCAGGTACAGAAGGACTCTCCCACGGGGAACGTGATCCCGGCGAAGAAATCGGTCCCCTTCAACCGCGCGGCCTCGATGCGCACCTCGTAGTTGGAAGTGGGGAAAGGTAGAGAGGAAGTCGCCCAGTTGATGCCGGTGAGCGCGCCGGAGCCGATGGTGATAACCCCCCTGTCGATGGTGACTTTGCCGGCCCCGAAAAAATCCGATTCCTTCCAGCCCGCCAGCGATTTGCCGTCGAACAGAGAGCGCCACTCGCCGGTCGCGGGGGCGGGCCTCGCCGCCTGACCCGCCAGGGGACCGGGCCCAAGCAACGCCGCGCCGAACATCAGCTTCACCACGAGTGCCTCTCTCATCGGATCGTCCCCTTTTTGCCCATTCGGCAACCTGAATCACCATGCATGTGATGTCATCGAAATGACGCGATTGGCCCGCGAAGGCATCGATCGCCGCCCGGTTGCTTTGCGTCCGTCATTTCTCCGTTCGGCGAACCGCCTAGTCTACCTCCAGCATAATACGATCTAAGAACACGTCCGCTCAACGGCTGGAGTTTTGATAGCTGGCGCGGCCCGCCGCTGTCTCATTTGACCCGCGGCCATCCGCCAAACTAAACTAGTGTGTAGGGAAGTGTTGGTACTCAAGGGTCTATGAGAACGGACGCACCACTCAATTTCAGGTATCAGGACATTCTGACTTCGATTGTCCGGGCATACATCGATACCGGAGAACCGGTGGGATCTCGCACCATTTCGAAGCGGCGCCACAATACCCTGAGTCCGGCATCCATCCGCAATGTGATGGCTGACCTCGCCGAGGAGGGGTACCTCTCGCAGCCGCATACTTCCGCCGGCCGCGTGCCCACCGAGAAGGCGTTCCGTTTCTTCGTCGGTTCGCTGGCCACCGGCCGCGTGACTGCCACCGAATCGGACCGTATGACCAACGAGTTCCGCGCCCTCGATACGGTCGGCGAGCGCGTGGAACGCTCCTCCTACATCCTGGTGGAACTTACGCGCAACGTCGGTATTGCGGCCGCCATCCCCGAGCTTGCCCAGGAACTCGATCAGATCCAACTCGTCCCGCTCTCCGACCGCCGTGTCCTGATGGTGCTGGTCACGCGCGACCACATGGTGCGCAACCGCGTGGTCATGCTCGAGGAGCCTACCTCCCCCGAGGAACTGACGTCCATCTGTAATTACGTGAACCGCAACTTCAGCGGCTGGCAGCTCGGCCAGGCGCGCCGCGAACTTCTCCGCCGCATCGAAAACGAACGCGAGATGTATCACGCGGCAATGCACAAGCTGCAGATGTTGTCCCAGAAGGGACTGCTCGATGTCGACACGTCCCCGCACGTCCATATGGAAGGCGCCAGCAACCTGCTGGGACTGGACCTGCACCTGACGCGCGAGAAAATGCGCGAGCTTTTCCATGCCCTGGAAGAAAAGCAGCGCCTCATGGAACTGCTTGACCGCTTCCTGGAGCAGCCTCCCGGCGAGTTGGCCGTCCGCGTCGGGCTGGAGGAAGCCCACCCGGCGATGAAAGACCTGGCGCTGATTGGCATGACCATCCGGATGGCAAGCGGATTGCCCGCCAAGGTAGCGGTGTTGGGCCCCATGCGCATGAACTACGAGCGCGTCATTGCAGCCGTGCTGCAAACCAGCCGGGCGTTGGAAAGTGCGCAGTTTTAGAATCTGGAACGGCCGAAAAAGAAAGCTAAGCGAAAACGCAGTGGATACACAAAAGCCAGAAGAGAATCCCCCCGAAGTACTCCCCGAGGACGGCCCGTTCGACTCCATTCTGGAGGGCCAACTCGCATCCCTGGCCGCCGAGCGCGAACAGTTCGCCGCCGAAAAAGCGGAACTGCAGGAGCGTCTGCTGCGCGCCCGCGCGGAGTTTGAAAACGCGCCCCGGCGCTTCGAAAGCCAGCGCTTGGATTACTCCCCATTTGCCGCCATGGACATGGTGCGCGACATCCTGCCCATCCTGGACGATTTCGAGCGCGCCTTGCAGGTGGAAACCACCGACCGCAATTACGCCAAGGGCGTCGAACTTATCTACCAGCGCATGGCCGAAACCCTCAAGAAGCTCGGGCTCGAACCCATCGAAACCGCCGGACAAGCGTTCGACCCCAACCTGCATCAGGCCGTGGAGCGTGTGGAGACCGAGGATGCCGAAGACCAGGCCATCCTGGGCGAGTTCCAGCGGGGTTATAATTTCAAAGGCAAACTTCTCAGGCCCGCGATGGTTAGAGTCGCGGTCAAGCCGTAGGCGCAGTGAATCCCGTGTCGAAGAGAGATTATTACGAAGTACTCAGTGTCGGAAAGGGAGCAGGCGATCAGGAGATCAAAGGCGCCTACCGCGAACTCGCCAAGCGCTTCCATCCCGACCGCAATCCGGACGATCCCACGGCCGAAGAGAAATTCAAGGAAGCCAGCGAAGCTTATAGCGTCCTGAGCGATGCGCAGAAGCGCGCCGCCTACGATCGCTTCGGCCATGCGGGCGTACAGGGCGCCGGCGGCCCCGCCAGTTACAACCCCGAAGCCTTCGCCGATTTCGGCGACATCCTGGGCGATTTCTTCGGCTTCGGCGACCTCTTCGGCAACGCCGGCGGGGGACGCAAACGCACGCGCGCGCAACGCGGCGAGGACGTGCGGTACGACCTGGAACTCGCCTTCGAGGACGCCATGTTCGGCATGAGCGCCGATATCCAGGTGCCCCGCATGGAACGCTGTGAGCGCTGCAAGGGCGCCGGCAGCGAACCCGGCAGCGGGCCCAGCAATTGCCCCACCTGCCACGGCCGCGGCGAAGTCCTCTACCAGCAGAGCTTCCTGTCGATTCGCCGCACGTGCAGCACCTGCAACGGTTCCGGCCAGATTATCCGCAACCCGTGCTCTGAATGTCACGGCCACGGCTACCGCCAGGTGCAGCGCAAGCTGAAGGTTACCATCCCGGCCGGCGTCGATGACGGCAACCGCCTCCGCCTGGCCGGCGAAGGCCAACCCGGCGCCAACGGCGGCCCATCCGGCGATCTCTACGTGTTCCTTAAGGTGAAGGAGCACGCGTTCTTCGAACGCCATGAAAGCGACCTGCACTGCACCATCCCGCTGAATGTCGCACAGGCCTCCCTGGGTTGCGAACTCGAAGTGCCCACGCTCGGACAGCCGCACAAGCTCAAGATCCCCGAGGGCACCCAGAACGGCGCCCAGTTCAAGCTGCGCCACCAGGGTGTCGCCATCCTCAACAGCGGCAGCCGCGGCGATCTCTACGTTCACATCAGCGTCAAGATGCCCACTCGCCTCACCCGCGAGCAGCGCAAGCTCCTCGAACAGTTGCGCGACACCCTACCCGTCGATAACCACCCGAGCGAAAAGGGCCTCTTCGACAAAGTCAAGAACTACTTCATGTAGCAAAACTGAATCAAATTCGCGCCGATGCGATGCAAATGGATCTGCATCATCTTTCGTAACTGGAAGGGTGGCCGGCCCTTCGATGAGCAGCAATACCTCCAGTCGGCCCGCGGACCCGGCTCACTGATCAGACCCGCAGTGGCAGCCGCCATCGCGGTCAGGTGGCATCAGGTCGCCGGAGTCAAAAGACTTTCGGAAGATCCCTCTTGACGGAACACCTCAGAAGACTCTGCGATGAGGTCGTCTCCTGGTTTGGTTCCGGCGCCGCCCCGGGGTACCCTCTGGGTCGGGCGCGGTTTTTCCCGCTCCATTCTACACTGAGGAGATGCTCGTGCTTGCCTCGCAATCGCCACGCCGCAGGGAAATCCTGCGCCAGGCTGGAATTCCATTCAGTGTGCGCGTTGCCGATGTGGACGAAACCGCGCTGGATGGAGAGAGCCCCGCCGATTACGTGCAACGGCTCGCGGTGGCCAAGGCATTTGCCATTGAGGCCGCGGACCCCGAGACGGTGCTTGGCGCCGATACCACGGTGGTGATCGACGGGGAGATTCTGGCCAAGCCGGCGGATGCCGCCGACGCGCGCCGCATGCTGGCGCGGCTATCGGGGCGGCGGCATGAAGTGCTGACCGGAATCTGTCTGCGCCGCGGCGCTGAAGCGATCCGCGACTATGTGACAACCGGCGTCGTGTTCGCCACCCTCAGCGACGCTGAGATCGACGAGTATGTGGCCTCCGGCGAACCGATGGGCAAAGCCGGCGCCTACGCCATCCAGGGGCTGGCCTCCAAGTTCGTGGACCGCATCGAGGGTGACTACTTCAACGTGATGGGGTTGCCGGTGGCGCTGGTGTACCGGCGGCTGCGGGAAGCAAATTCCACGCAGAGACGCAGAGACGCAGAGATAGGCGCAGAGAAGAACCATGCAACGTAGTGCCTGAGAGCTTTACGCCTATTTCGGAGTACAGCTGGTCGAAATTGCTCCGGTGTTCTCTGCGCTTATCTCCGCGTCTCCGCGTTGAAGCGCATCCCGGAAACGTGTCGAGCCGCGGGGGCTGGTAGAATTGGGTTCATCGGTTAAGCTATGGCCCTCGAGTCAATCAAAGGATCGTTGAAGGAGCGGGGTGTCCGCCTCACCCGCCAGCGCCAGATACTGCTCGAACTGATCGACAAGACCGGCGCGCATCTGGATGCGGAGCGCCTGTTCCAGTTGGCGAAAGAGAAGGACCCGAAGCTGAACCGGGTGACGGTGTATCGGACGCTGAAAATGCTGAAGGCGGGCGGTCTGGTGGACGAACTGGACCTGATGCACTACGGCG
>JAPKZC010000789.1 GCA_026394025.1 Candidatus Solibacter sp. | reverse complement strand
CTTGATCGGCGCCGGCATCCACCCGAAGAACTGGCTGCCGATCGAGGCCGATGACACGGCAAACCGGCGTGGCAAGAGAATCGAGCGCTTCGATTGGCTCGGCCGACCGGGTCTGGCGGCGCTGCCGCGGTGGGCGAGAGGACCTGCGGCATTGGCCGCGGTCGCATCGAGACAGGATAATGCTCGGCGATTTGACTACGAGTACACCGCCGCGCCGCCTTACCTGCTGAAGGCGTGGGTGGAAGTCTCGCGGCCTCCTGGGCGCATGGCTCCGCTTCGCTTCTGGGAACTCGCCAGGGAGTTCTTTGAGGATTGCCTGGCGGAAATTGCCGATGGCGCGCTGGACCCCTTGCGGAAACCGCTGCTGAGCCGAAATGGGAAATATGACGCGGCCAGGCTATATCTGGCCGAGCAGGCCGAGAAGTACAGCCGCGACATCGCGCGGGCGCGGAGGACGAAGGCGTTCGTGCCGGTGGCATCCGACTTGAAGGCTTACCAGAGCGCGGTACTACAGGAACCGCTGCTGCTGGGTGAGGGGGGCGCCGCGAGAGAGAACCAGCGGCAACTGAACTGCACAAGTGTGCAGCCGCATACGCACCGGGTGGTGGACGCCGCTTGGACTGCAAGACCGGAGTCGCAGTTCTTCAAGGACTTTGCGCGGGCCGACACGAAGAATGCGGCCGGCGGGCACGGCTTCGAAATGCTGGTCGTGGTGAATGAGTTGGATCAATACGTCGTGCCGAACGCGGTCAACAACGCCGAGTACATTATCTCGCTTGACCCGGAACGGGCTGCGGGGGCGCATCTCTACGAGCTATGGGCCCGGTTGCAGGTCCTGGAGCTTGCGGCTCTGGAACGGCCCGAGAACGCCGATGTCGAGCGCACGTTTCAGGGTGGTGGCGCGCGGGCTGGTTTTGAGGCGCGAGCGAAGGGCATTTCTTCCGACCTGATGCGGGATCCATGGTTTGATGGGGCACCGTTCGATTTCACCCTGGTGCAGACTCCGGGCAAGGCGGGGACGCGGATTGGCGCACCCTGCTTTGACCGGCTGGAAGAGGACCCGATTCTGGTCGAGGTGCGGAAACTGTATGAAGACAGCGTGTTTCTGTCGGCCAGCGTGGAGGACATCGCCGCGCAGCGCGGTGCAACCAGCGTGCCTCCGCGCGCGTTCGACTTCCACGGAGAGCCGTCGAGGGAAGACGCCTGCGCAGACGGCTGTTACCGGTTTGGAAGGGTGCTTCTGCACAGGGATGCCGATCTGCTGGGTCCCGGGCTGGGGCGGCAGATCGGCCCTTCGCTCTACCATTGGCTGCACCCGGAGCAGCCGGCGGGCGAGCCGAGTGATTTCCACGACCGGCATCTCGTTGTGGAGAGGGACCTTGTAGCTGTATGGAGCCGCAAGGGGTTGATGGTGGCGTATCAGGACCGCCCCGACGCCACCGCCCGCGTGGAACGGATGAGGCAGTGGCTGGGCGATCTCGCGAAGTGCGCGATCGATGTCCGGAAGCACTTGCAGGATCGGACCTGGACCGACGACCGCGAGAGACTGGCCGTTGTGCTGGACGAGATGGAACGGGAGGTCCTGCCTCAGATGGTCCGGCTCCAGTGGGACACCAACGAGTTGGACGGTGCCCCACTGCGACGGTTCTTTGAGGCCAGCGGGTTCAGCGCGGCCGCGCATTCACTGCACACTCTTGTCGACGCCCTTTCGGACCGCCAGAGCCGAGCCTCCGGGTTGGCGCTGCAGTGTTCGGCGGAGTGGGTCGAGATCTTCATCATGGCCGTGTACTTGACGGAACTGGCCCACAAATTCGTCCCGGAGCTGCACTCGGTGAACCATTGGGCGTCAAACGCGTTGCTGGCGGTCGCTTCCCTTGGGACCATCCTCATGGGCATCTGGTGCCTGAAGCCGTACAAGGACCACCACGTGGGGAAGGGGCGCGCGGCGATGCTGCGGCGATACGGGCCGCTGGGCGCGTGGATCCTGCTTGTGCTGGGGGTGTCCATCTGGGCTGGAGAGCTTCGGCCGATGGAACAGGGCTCGCCCCGTTCGACTGTGGTGGACGTCCAGAGCAGTCGGGCTGGCAACCCGGCGAAGCCGCAGTAGGGGGCGTCAGACAATATAGGCCTTCGGACCGCCGGGCGTCAAAACCGGATCCCTCTCCGCTGAGTGACAACGCGCGTCGCAAGCGCTCTCGCTTGCGGCGTCCCCGCCCCTGAGGTCACTTCCTTCCACGCCTTGCGCGGCGAACACGCACTGGCACCGCGGCTGTGCCTCGGGCCACTGTCCAGCCCGCCCCGCCGTTGCGCGCCGGAACGGTGACCATCGCTCGAAGAATATCTTCGCCCTGTTTTCAATGCTTTAGGAAGATCGGTCAAAAACCGGCCTCGGCTCGGTGCCATTTTCGCGCTTGAGGAGCTCTTCCCATGAACCACCCTTTGAACTTCGCTTTCGACCCGCATCGCCGCACCCGGCCGCGCGACCCGGAGTCCGACCCCTCTGCCCCCGGCGAGCCGTCCCTCGCCCCGATCACGGCGGCCGAAGATCCCGCAGCCTTCCTCACCCTCCGCCAGGGCGTCCTCGACCGCTGCCCGTCCGGCGATGCGCTCGACACTTTCCTCGCCGAGTCCCTCGCCGTCGACCTCTGGCGCAAACAGCGCCTCGCCGGCTTCCAATCCGCCACCCTCGACCTCGAGATGGAGCGTCAGCACGACGAGTTGAGTCGCCAGTTTGAAACCGTCGACTCCGACACCCGCCACTGGCTCGCCTTCCGCCAGGTGGCCTCCGACGCCGCCTTCCGCCAGGCCGAACACGCCGAAAATGCCGCCTGGCGCCGCACTCGACTCGCTTGCTCCGCGCCGACTTCAAACCCAAACCCAAACCGAGGCGCTAGCGTCATGTCCACAGCCGCCGTCCAGAAACCGGTTTCAGACAAGAGGCTCGCCGCCAACCGCGCCAACGCGCTGAAATCGACCGGCCCCCGCACCCGCGCCGGCAAGGCCAAGGTGTCCCGCAACGCTTGCCGCCACTACCTCTACAGCCGGAAACACCTCGCCTGCGACGAGACCCTCCGCGAAGCCGCCCGCCGCATCGAGCTCAGCCTGCGCGGCGTCTCGAACCCCATCGAGTGCGTCCACCGCGCCGACGTGGCCTTCTGGACCGCCCTGCTCGACGACCAGGCGCGCCTCGAAGCCCAACTCTACGACTGGGCCGCCGAACAGAACTCCGGCAACTGGCGCCGCGCCGCGCACTGGCTCTACACCACACAGTCGAAGCTCTTCGCCGCCCTCCAAACCCGCTACCTCTCCTTCGGCCACCGCTTCGACCAGGCCCAAAGCCGCTACCGGCGCTTCCAGAAACTGCAATCCGAATCCGCCACCAGCTCCTGCGCGGGGACTCAACCGTCCAAAGTGGGGCGGACGCCCCCGTCCGCGCGGGACCCCCTGGTCCCGCCCGCGGCCGCAATCGCTGCCATAGTAGGAAACGTCCTCCAAGCCGCCGCCGCAAAAACCCCCGCTGAACAAACCCAATTCGAGCGCCTTCAGCCGTCCAAAGTGGGCCGGACGCCCCCGTCCGCGCGGGACCCCCTGGTCCCGCCCGCGGCCGCAATCGC
>JAPKZC010000405.1:5729-8164 GCA_026394025.1 Candidatus Solibacter sp. | reverse complement strand
TCATCGGCATGGCGGGCGTGCTGGACACGGCGCGCTATCGCACGTTCATCTCGATGGAGCTGGGCGTGTCGATCGACAGCATCACCGCGCTCGTTCTGGGCGGGCACGGCGACACCATGGTGCCGCTGGTCCGCTTGAGCAACGTCGCCGGCATCCCACTTACCGAACTGATGGACCAGGCGACCATAGACCGCATCGTGAATCGTACCGCCAACGGCGGCGCGGAGATCGTCAAATACCTGAAGACCGGCAGCGCCTATTATGCGCCCTCCGCGGCCGCTGTCGAGATGGCCGAATCCATTCTCAAGGACAAGAAGAAGGTCCTGCCCTGCGCGGCTTATCTCGAAGGCGAGTACGGCATTAACGGGCTGTTCGTCGGCGTTCCGGTGAAATTAGGCGCTGGCGGTATCGAGAAGATCTACGAGATCAAACTCACCGAAGATGAAACGGCCAAACTGCACAAGAGCGCCGCATCGGTGCAGGAACTGGTCAACGTGATGGCAAGCAAGACGTAGGGCGGCGGGCGCATGGTAGCATGGAATTTCCCACACTACCTTGATTAAAGCCGTCAAAGGAACCAGAGATTTACTGCCTCCGTCCACGGATGTTTGGAACCGGGTGGAAGCGGTGGCGCGCGCTATTTTCCGCGCGTACAATTACCACGAAATCCGCACTCCCATCCTGGAGGAAACACAGCTGTTCGCCCGCGGCGTGGGCGCGGAAACCGATATCGTCACCAAGGAGATGTACACCTTCGACGACCACGGAACTTCGCTCACTCTGCGGCCGGAGAACACCGCCTCGGTGATTCGCGCCTACATCGAGCATCGCCTCGATCAGCGTCCGGGCGTGCAAAAGCTTTACTACATCGGCCCCATGTTCCGCCGCGAGCGTCCGCAGAAGGGGCGCTACCGCCAGTTCTACCACATCGGGGCGGAGGCCATCGGGTCGGAATCGCCGCTCGTCGACGCCGAAGTCATCGAGCTGGTGGTCGAAATCCTCAAGGGCGTCGGACTCACCGGCTTCAAGCTGCTGATCAATGCGGTGGGCGATCATAACTGCCGGCCGCAATACGTCGAGAAACTGCGCCAGGAGTTGCGGGATAAGGCGCCCAACATGTGCGGCGATTGCCAGCGGCGCGCCGAAACCAATCCGCTGCGCGTGCTGGATTGTAAAGTGGAAGCCGACCAGCCGGCCATCGACGCTCTGCCTTCCATTCTGGATTCGCTCTGCGACACCTGCCGCCTGCATTTCGATGCCGTGAAGCAATTTCTCAACGACCGCGGCATTGCGTACGAAGTGCGCCCGCGCATGGTGCGTGGCCTGGATTACTACATGCGCACTACCTTCGAAGTGGTCCATGGCTCGCTCGGCGCGCAGAACTCCGTTTTGGGCGGCGGGCGGTACGACGGGCTGGCCGAATCGCTGGGCTCCAAAATTCACTCGCCGGGTATCGGGTTCTCCATCAGCGAGGACCGCCTGGTGATGAGCGTGGAGGGCGAACTAAGGTCCGCCCCGCTCGATTTGTTCATCGCGCCGCTCGGCGAGCCCGCCCTGCGTCACGCCGCCATCATGGCGCGCGATTTCCGCCGCGCCGGGCTTTCGGTGGAACTCACCGAGGGCAAGCTGAAACGCGCCATGGAACTGGCCAACAAACTGGCGGCGCGCTACACCCTGATCGTCGGCGACAACGAAATGGCCGCCGGGCGATACGCGCTCAAGAATATGTCCACCGGTGAGCAGCTGGATCTCACGCAAGACGAAATAGCCGCGCAGCTCGCCGCGGCCTGAAACTGAAACTATCGATATGGAAACCTCTGTTGTATTGGATTTTCTGGGCGACCTCCGCCGCACGCATATGTGCGGGGATCTGCGCGCCTCAGACGCGGGCCAAACGGTCCTTCTCATGGGATGGGCTCACCGGCGGCGCGATCACGGCGCCGTGATCTTCGTCGATATGCGCGACCGCACCGGTCATACCCAGGCCATCTTCCACGAGGATGTGGACCCCGCGGTTCATAATCGCGCCGAAGAGGTGCGCGCCGAATACGTCATCGCCGTGGAGGGCACCGTGGCTCTCCGTTCCAGGGAGACCGTCAACCCCAATATGCCCACCGGCGAAGTGGAGGTGGTGGCTTCCAAAATCTGGATCCTCAACGAATCGCGCACCCCGCCGTTCCCCATGGAAGAGCACGTCGAGGTAGCCGAAGAGGTCCGTCTGAAGTATCGCTACGTGGACCTCCGCCGGCCGCAGATGCAGCGCAACATTATCCTGCGCTCGAAGATTGCCTTCGCCGTGCGCCAGCAGCTCAACAACCAGGGCTTCATGGAAATCGAGACGCCTTTCATGACGCGCTCCACCCCGGAAGGCGCACGCGACTACCTGGTGCCCAGCCGCGTGCAGCCCGGCACGTTTTATGCGCTGCCGCAATCGC
>JAPKZC010000405.1:4541-5677 GCA_026394025.1 Candidatus Solibacter sp. | reverse complement strand
GCCGCAATCGCCGCAGATCTTCAAGCAACTGCTCATGATCGCCGGGTTCGAAAAGTACTTTCAGATTGTCCGCTGCTTCCGCGATGAGGATCTGCGCGCCGACCGGCAGCCGGAGTTCACTCAGATCGATATCGAGATGAGCTATCCGCAGCAGCCGCAGATCTTCTCCGTGGTCGAGCCCATGGTGCAGGAAGTCTGCAAGGTGGCCGGATACCAGGTGACCGCGCCCTTCCCGTGCATCACCTACGCGCAGGCCATCGAGAACTACGGCATCGACAAACCCGATATGCGGATCCCGCCGATGCACCCGGTGCAAGATCTGCTGCCCGATCTGGCCAATGCGGGCTTGCCTCTGGTTGCCATTCACATCCCGGCTTGCGGCACGCCCACCCGCAAGGAGCGCGACGAGTTCAAGGCGTTCGGACAGGAACGCGGCCTGCGCGTGTATGACGATGCCAAGCGCCTGGAGCGCGATTATCCCGAACAGATGGCCAAAGTGCGCGAGCGCTGCGGAGCCAGGGAAGACAGCCTGCTGGTGCTGGCCGCGTGGGCCGGCGAACCCAAGGGGCAGCGTCCGGCGGAGACCGTGTATCAGGCCTGCGGCCAGTTGCGCCTGCACTGCGCCAACAAGTTTAACGACCGCCACAAGCTGCTGGACCCGCAGAATTTCCAGTTCCTGTGGGTAGTGGATTTCCCCATGTTCGAGTGGAACGACGAGGACAACCGCTGGGTGGCGGCCCACCATCCGTTCACCTCGGTGCACGATGAGGATATCGACCTGTTGACCGACGATCCGGCGCGCGGCCGCGCCAAATCGTATGACCTTGTATTGAACGGCGTGGAACTCGGTTCCGGCTCCATCCGTATCCATCGCCGCGACGTGCAGGCCAAGGTGTTCGCCGCGGTCGGGTTCTCCGATGACGAGGCGCGGCGCCGCTTCGGGTATCTGCTGGACGCGCTGGAATACGGCGCGCCGCCGCACGGTGGAATCGCCCTCGGCTTGGACCGCCTGGTGATGATTCTGGCGGGCGAAACGTCCATCCGCGAAGTGATCCCATTCC
The DNA here is from genome assembly GCA_026394025.1 of Candidatus Solibacter sp. GTDB lineage: Bacteria > Acidobacteriota > Terriglobia > Bryobacterales > Bryobacteraceae > Solibacter. Next base: position 4,616 of record JAPKZC010000405.1, on the reverse strand, counting down.
CCAAGACCGCGCGCGGCACCGACCTGATGTCGGACGCCCCAGCCGCCGTGCCCGACAGAGCGCTCAAAGAGTTGG
>JAPKZC010000405.1:1829-4409 GCA_026394025.1 Candidatus Solibacter sp. | reverse complement strand
TCCGAGCCGCGACCGTAAGGGAGCGGTTCTTGCCCTCGCGATTCTGTGCGAACCTCAAGAAATGAAGCACCTCCTCGTGCTGTTGGCCGCAGCCGCCGTTATGCCCGACCTGAATCAACTGAAACAGATGAACGCGCGTTTCACGCCCGTCACCCTGAAGTACGATGCCGCCGCGCTCTCCGCCGGGGACCGCAAGGCGCTGCCCAAGCTGGTGGAAGCCGCGCGCGTGTTGAACCACCTGTTCCTCGATCAGGTCTGGAGCGGGAATCGCGAGTTGTACGCGAAATTACTCCAGGACGCCTCGCCGCTGGGCAAAGAGCGCCTGCACTATTTCTGGCTCAACAAAGGCCCGTGGAGCGATCTCGACGATCACGCCGCATTCGTCCCCGGCGTGCCCGCGCGCAAGCCGCTCGGTGCGAATTTCTATCCGCCCGACATGACCCGCGAGGAGTTCGAAGCCTGGGTCAAGACTCTGCCGGCGACGGCGCGCGAACAGGCCATCGGATTCTTCACCGTGGTCCGGCGCAATGCCAACAAGCAACTGAGCCTGGTCCCTTACAGCAAAGCCTACGCCGCCGATCTTCAGAAAGCGGCGGCTCTCCTGCGGGAAGCCGCGGCGCTCACCGGCAACCGGTCCCTTAAGAAGTTCCTGACGCTGCGTGCCGATGCCTTCCTCTCAAACGACTATTACGCAAGCGACCTCGCGTGGATGGACCTGGACGCGCCGCTCGACATCACCATCGGCCCCTACGAGACCTATAACGATGAGCTCTTCGGCTACAAGGCCGGGTTCGAAGCCTACATCACCATCCGCGACGAAGCCGAGACCAACAAGCTCAAAACGGTGGCGGCGCACTTGCAGGAAGTAGAGAACAACCTGCCGCTGGACGCGCGCTACCGCAACCCGAAGCTGGGCGCTTCGGCGCCCATCCGCGTGGTGAATGAAGTCTACGCTTCGGGTGATGGCGCGCACGGCGTGCGCACGGCGGCCTTCAATCTGCCCAACGACGAGCGCGTGATTTCCGAAAAGGGAAGCGCGCGCATCATGTTGAAGAATATTCAGGAGGCCAAGTTCGCCAGCATCCTGATCCCCATCGCCGGGCGTGTCCTGACGCCGGACGCCAGGGAAGACCTCAGTTTCAACTACTTTTTCACCCACATTCTGGCGCACGAACTCAGCCACGGCATCGGCCCGCATCAGATCCAGATCGCGGGACGCGCCACCACGCCGCGGCAGGAGTTGAAGGAACTCTATAGCGCAATAGAAGAGGCGAAGGCGGATGTCACCGGCCTCTTCATGCTGGAGTATCTCTTCGACCACAAACTGATGGACGGCCCCGCGTACGAGCGGCCGCTGTACACCACTTATCTCGCGTCGGCATTCCGCTCCGTGCGCTTCGGCGTCACCGAAGCGCACGGCAAAGGCATGGCGCTGCAATTCAATTATTTCCTCGACAAGGGCGCGTTCACGGTCAACGCCGGCGGTACCTTCGCCGTGGATGTGCCGAAGATGAAGTCCGCCGTGCGCGACCTGACGCACGAACTGCTCACCATCGAAGCGGAGGTGAATTACGAGGCCGCGAAGAAGATGCTGGACACCCTGGCGGTAGTCCGTCCCGCGATGCAGCGTGCGCTCGATGGCCTGAAGGAGTTGCCCACCGATATCGATCCGGTCAACGAGAACAAAGAGTAAGCGATGCGCCGAATCGTCTGTTTGCTGCTGGTGGCCGCGAGTGTTTTCGCGCAGGCCGCGCAGAACCAGCATCCGGTTTCCGGGCGCAGATACGCCGGTGTGATGGGCGCGGCGGGCGCGGATTGGCTGGTGCGCCCGGAGCGCGCCGCCGAGGAACAGCCCGACAAGGCAATCGAGTTGATCGGGATCGCCAAGGGTTCGACAGTGGCCGATATTGGCGCGGGCAACGGGTACATGACGTGGCGCCTGGCGGAGCGTGTGGGCCCAACGGGGAAGGTTTTTGCCAACGACATCCAGCCCGAGATGCTCAATTTGTTGCGCGCCACGGTGCGGCAGCGCAAGCTGACGAACGTGGAGACCGTGCTGGGCACGTTCGACGATCCGAAACTGCCGGCGAATGCGCTCGACCTCGTCATCCTGGTGGATGTGTATCACGAGTTCTCCGCGCCGCAAAAGATGCTGCGCGGGATTCGCGAGTCTTTAAAGCCCGATGGGCGCCTGGTGCTGCTGGAATATCGCGGCGAGGACCCCGCGGTGCCCATCCGGCCGGAACACAAGATGACGGTGACTCTGGTCAGGGCTGAACTGGAGCCCGAAGGCTACCGCCTGGACCGAGTGCTGGAAGACCTGCCGCGGCAGCACATTCTGATCTTTAGAAAAACCCCTTGACCTGTCTATAACTTCAGGGTTGAGACTGAAGGAAGAGCGATGCCCTTAACCGTCACAAACCTGGCGCGGAGCTGCAATCTGGCGCGCAGCACGGTGCTGTACTACGAATCCGTCGGCCTGTTGAAGCGGCCCCGGCGGAGCGCCGGGAACTACCGCGTCTACGCCGAAAAAGATCTCGACCGGCTGCGCCAGATCTGTACCTATCGCGACGCGGGACT
>JAPKZC010000405.1:1097-1824 GCA_026394025.1 Candidatus Solibacter sp. | reverse complement strand
GCCCAAAAACGCTGCAGCCGCCGTGCTGCGCCGGAGGCTGGTGGAACTTAGCGCCGGCATCGAGCGCCTGCGAGAACATCAGCGGACAATTGCCCGCCTGCTGCAAACGACAGATCAATTCAGGAGACTACCCGTGGTAACCAAAGAGAAATCCACCGCCGTCTTACGCGCCGCCGGCCTCACCGAAGAGGACATGCGCAAACTGCACGCCGAGTTCGAGAAGAGCGCCCCCAACGAGCATCAGGAATTCCTGGAGTTTCTGCACATCCCGGAAGAGGAGATCCGCTCCATCCGCGAATGGAGCCGCGGTAAGAGTTAGCCGCCCGCCGCAATCTGCCAGCGCCGGTTCCTGCGCCCCCTTGAGGTCAAGAGAGATCCGGGTGTAGTCTACTTTTTTCGGGGTGTCCAACCGGAACCGGGGGACTCGTTATAATCGGAACTGTCGGTGCTTGGCGCGGACGTCACACTCCGGCCTCGCGCCTCATTCGCCGCGCCCCCCACGGGGAGCCATAACTGCCAGATGCCCCTCCTCGCCAACCTCTTCGGAGCCGCCTTTACGCTTGCCACCGCGTACGCCCTCGGCGCCCTCCTCATGCGCCGGCGGCCCGCGCCGCCGGAAATCCTCCTTGCTATCGGCGCCGCCGCCGAGAGCGTCCTCGTCTTCCTGCTACTCCTCTTCCATCTGGCCCACTGGGGCGCCTTCCTCGCCCTCGGCGCCGCCGCCATC
>JAPKZC010000405.1:0-1061 GCA_026394025.1 Candidatus Solibacter sp. | reverse complement strand
GGCGCCGCCTGCATCCTCGCCGCGTGGCGCCTGGGCACGCCCGCGGCGCCCGATCCCGTGCACATTCCGCGCGCCGCCTGGGTCATCTTCACCGCCTACGGCGTCTGGTACCTGGTCAACGCGCTCGCCCCGGAGACCATCGCCGACGGCATCACCTACCATCTCGGACTGCCCAACGAATACCTCCGCCGCGGCGGCTTTCCCGACCACATCACTTTCTACGACTTGGTGCCGCAGGGCATGGAGATGCTCTATACCGTGGCCTTTGCCTTCGGCCGCCACGCCGCCGCCAAACTTGTGGAGTTCGCCTGCCTCCTCGCCACCGTACCCTTGATCTTCCGCGTTGGCCGCCGCCTGGGAGCCACCGATCTGGCCTGCCTCGTCGCCACGGTCTTCTATTTTTGCGCCCCCGTGGCCGGGATCACCGGTTCGTCATCCTACAATGATGCCGCGGGCGTCTTCTTCCTGCTGGCGGCGTTCTATCTCCTGCTGGTCGCTGACCCCCGCTACCTTCTGCCCGCCGGTGTGCTCGCCGGATTCTGTTACGCCATCAAGCTCCCCGGTATCTTCGCGGTAGCCGGTGCGATACTTTTCGTCGCCGCGCAACGCCGCTGGAAGCCCGTTCTGGTGGTGGCCGCGGGCGCCGCGTTGATGATGGCCCCGTGGATGGTGCGCGCCGCGGTGCTCACTGGAAATCCCGTCGCGCCGCTGATGAACTCCGTGTTCCCCAACCCCTACTTCCACATCTCCACCGAGCAGGAACTGGCAGCCTCCTTGCGCTCTCTCGGCGACGTGCGCCCGGCACAAGTGCCCTGGGAGCTGGCCTTCGGCGACCGCCTGACCGGCACCTTCGGACCGCTCTTCCTGGCGCTGCCCCTCGGACTCCTCGCCCTGCGCCGCCGCGGGGGCCGCCTGCTCTGGGCTGGTGCGCTCCTGCTTGCGTTGCCCTGGCTCACCAACACCGGCGCACGCTTCCTCATGCCCGCCGTGGCACTGGCCGCCATCGCGCTCGGCATGGCCCTTCCCCGTCCGGCGGCGTGGGCGGCCATCGCGCTCCAGGC
>JAPKZC010000993.1 GCA_026394025.1 Candidatus Solibacter sp. | reverse complement strand
GGCAAAGGATAGCTGGTGCAGGCTCATGCATCCGGTGCCGCGATGGCCAGTGAATGGCCACTACGAATGCCTGTCCTGCCTCCGCCGGTATCCGGTCCCGTGGGCGAATCGTCCTCTATCCCGCCCGGCGACACGAGCGCAGCGGCTGCCTTCAGAGGAGATCGGTGTCCTTCATGCACATTCCTGGTAACCACAGATCCGCGGACGACCGGCCGCGGCCACGCCGTCTGTCCGTTTGCGTCTTGCTCGCGCTCTCAGCCAGCACGGCTGCGCTGGCACAGCGGTCCGCAGTCGCTGATGCACCCGGCATGCCCGTCGCAATCGATATGGCAAGCGTGGTCACGCTCGTGCGCGGCCGAAACCTCGAAGTGCAGGCGAGCCGGGAAGGCATCACTACCGCGCGACAAAAGGTGGAGCAGGCCAAGGCGCTTCGCCTCGGGAAGCTCGGCGTGGAGGCCTCTTACGTCAGGCTAAACAACCGTATCGAAATCACATCGGATCCGGTTCACGTGCCGCTCTTCGGAGGCGTGACGCTAGCGGTTCCTCCGGTCGTGCTGGCGCCACAGGACCTCGTTCACGTCCAACTCCAGGCGGGGCTGCCGCTGTTCACCGGCGGGAAGATCTCGAATACGATCGCGCAAGCGCGGGCGGGCGAGAAGGCCGCCGAGGCACTGAGTGGCGACACCGAAGCGGAAATCATTCTTCAGGCCGAGCGGCTTTACCTTGGCGTTCTGGTCAGCCGCGATGTGGTCCGGCTGAACGAGCAAGCGCTCGACTCTTACAGGCAACACCTGGAGCAAGCGCGCTCATCCCAGCGCCTCGGCGTCGTAGCCATGTACGATGTCATCCGCGCCGAGACGGCCGTCGCCGAACAGGAGAAGCGTCTGACGGAAGCGCGAAACCGCTGCCAACTCGTGGAGGCGGCACTGCGAACCGCCCTCGATCTTTCCGAGCCCGTCGGAGTCGACATTGGCGGCACGCTCGTTGAGCCCCCCCCACCTATGCTTCTGACGGATGCTCAGGCCGCCGCCTTGGCTAATCACGGCGGACTCGAAGCGCTGCGACAGAAGGTCAAAGCACTGGAACGTGCCGAGAAGGTGGAGAAGGGCGACTATCTTCCGCAGATCGTCGCCATCGCCGGGAAGGAGACGGTGACGGGCAAGATGGCCCAAACCGATCCCAACTGGTTCGCCGGCGTACGGGCGAATTGGACCCTTTTCGAAGGCGGCGCACGCCGCGCGAGAGTCTCTGAGAAGGCTTCGGAGATCGCGCGAGCCAGAATCGAACTGCGCCACGGGGAGGAACAGGTGCGACTGGCGGTTCGCAGCGCGCTGCTTGACTACGAGTCGCAGAAGAGCGCTTACGCGTCGGCCCGGAAGGCTGCGGAATTGGCAAAAGAGAGTCTGCGGCTGGCTACAAAGCGTTTTGGAGTTGGAGCCGGTACCAGCCTCGAGGTGCTGGACGCGAACCTGTCGGTTACAGCTTCTGAGACCGGAGTCCGCAGTTCGCTCTACAGCATGGATCTGGCGTACCTGCAGTTGCACCGGCACACCGGCGACATCGCTGAGGCCGCATCGAGGATGCAGAAATGAAGACACAACGAAGAGTCTGGATTACAGCGTCCGCGTGCGCGGTGGTGGTGTTGATTGTGGTTTTGCTCGCCGCACGTGCGGCCAAGGGCACAGCGCCGAGAGAAGAGCTGATCGAAAGCACGGTGGAGTGCGACGAGGTGGACATTTCCTCCAAGGTGCCCGGCCGGATTGTCGAGATGCTGGTTGACGAGGGCAGCCCGGTACACGCCGGCGATGTCCTGGTGCGCATCAGTTCCCGGGAGATCGACGCGCGAGTGGCGCAGGCGGCGGGCGCTTATGAAGCGGCCCAGGCGAGGCGGCAGCAGGCATTGCAGGGCGTCGCTCTTCAACGGCTTACGGTGGCCGGTCAGATCGGACAGGCCGAAGCGACACGCGCCGCGGCAAAAGCACGGCTGGAGATGGCGCTCACCGGTGCACGCGTCCAGGAGGTGCGTCAGGCCGAGAAAGCCCTGGAGCAGGCGTCGGCGGCTTACGAAACGGCAGACGCCACCTACCAGCGCTTTCGCGGGCTGTTCAAGGAGGGCGTGATCTCCGAGCAGGCGGAGAACGAAGTCAAATTGCGGTATCTCTCCGCGAAGGCGCAGAAAGAGGGCGCCGAAGCCCGTCTGGACATGGTTCGCGAAGGGACCCGCAAGGAAGAAGTCGAGCAGGCGCGCCAGGGCCTGGCTGCCGCCGAAGCCGCTCTCAAACGGGCCCGCGACGGCGCGTTACAGGTCCCCATCCGCGAGCAGGAGGCCGCCGCCGCGTTGCATCAGGCCGAGGCGGTGAAGGGCCAGCTTGAGGAGGCGCGCGCCTATCAGTCGGAAACGGTCATCCTCTCGCCTATCGAGGGTTACGTCTCGGAGCGAATCGCCAAGGCCGGCGAGACAGCGGCCGCGGGAGCCCCGATTCTGACTCTTGTTGGCAGATCCGGTTTCAAGGTGAAGGTCTACGCGGATGAATCGAAGTTCGGACATCTGCAGTTGGACCGGCCCGTGAAAGTCGTCATACCGGCACTGGCCGGCGCCGAATTGAACGGCAAGATAATTCGAATCTCACAATCGGCCGAGTTCGCGACCAAGAAAGCGACAAACGAACAGAACTCGTTTGATGTCCGCGCACTTCAGATCGTCGTCCTCATCACCGATAACGATTCCCGCCTGCGGAACGGTATGACAGCCCGCCCGAGGCTGGCCTACTCGGGGAATTGAAATGAGCGCATTCGGACAGATCGTTCTTCGGGAGTGGAGGTCGCTCAGGCGGGAGGAATCCCGGCTGACCGTCCTCGCGATCATCGGGCCGCTGGTGTTCGCGTTGGTGGTCGGCGCGGTCTACTCCCACAAGAAGATCGTCGGAATACCGGCGACCATCGTGGACCAGGATTCGAGCGCGCTCTCGCGCGAGATAACGCGCGCAATCCTGGCGACGGAGACTTTCGCGCTCGGACAGTACGCCGCTTCGCCTGACGAATTCCGGCGCCTGGCCGCCGAAGGGCGTTCGCATATCTGCTTCGTATTCCCGCGTCACTTTGAGCGTGATATCAAAGCCGGCAAGAGCGCGGAGGTTGCTGTCCTCGTGGACGCGACGAATCTCATCACGGGGAACGTCGCCGTACCCACGGCCAGTAACCTTCTGGGGTCGTACTCCATCGGCGTGGATATCCGAACCATGGAGAAGCGCGGCCAGGGGCCGGACGCCCGCGTGGCCCCGGCGGCGATGCCGGTCGCTCTGCAGACGCGCTCCTGGTTCAATCCTGCGTTCAACTCAAACTACGCAAATTTCCTGGTTCTCGGGCTGATCGTGATACCAGTCCAGCTTGCGCCGCTCCTGGCAGCCTGCCGCGCGGGAGCTCGGGAGTTCGGGGCGGGTTCGGTGGAACTGGCACGCCTGTCACCTAACCCTGGCCTTGTTGCGGCGGCCAAGTGCGCGGCCTATGTCGCTTTCCTTTGGCCGGTCTGCTGGCTGACATTGCACCTGCCGCAATGGTGGCTCGGACTGCCGATGATCGGCAGCGAATGGCTGGTGGCCGGACTCACGCTCTGGTTCGTGACGAACATGACGTTGCTCGGCTTTGCCATTTCCTGCCTTACCATGGACGCGCTGTTCGGCTCTGAGATCTGTGCCCTTCTGACGATGCCGAACTTCCTGATCTCCGGCTTCACATGGCCAGCGTTCGCCATGCCGAGAGGGCTCGAGATCGCAGCCTACCTGCTGCCGATGAATCCCTTCGCTCTCGCGCTCCGCAAGGTCACGCTGATGGGTGCGGGCGCAGGCGATCTCACTCGTGAGATCGCGCTTCTGTCGGGGTGGTCGCTCCTGACTGCCACCCTGGCGCTGTGGGGCGCCTATCGATTGCTGCGCAGTGGCAAGCCGGGCCAGCCGGAGGAGGCGCACTCATGAGCATCTGGAAGATTCACTTCCGTCGCGAACTCCGTCGCATCCTCACGGACCGGCGCATTCTGGTGACTATGCTCGGAGGTCCATTCCTTTATGCGCTGCTCTTCGGCGGCGTCTACTGGAGCGGCCGCATTCGCGAAGTTCCCATCGTCATCGTGGACCAGGACGACTCTGCCCTGTCCCGCGACTTCTCGCACGCTCTGCTCGCCAGCGAGAATCTGTCGCTGGCTTTCTACGGCAACTCCGCGGCCGATTTCTACGAAGCCGCGAAACATGAGCGCGCCTACGCTTGTGTCGTGATCCCGAAAGACTTCGAGCGCGACACTCTGCGCGGCGAACAGGGACGGGTGGCGGTGATCCTCGACGGAAGCAACATCCTGATCGGCAACATGACTTCGCGGACGATCAGCGGAACCATCGCTTCGTACCGGGTAGGAGCACGAGTGCGGCGGCTCATGGCGGGCGGCATGACGAGGGCGCAGGCCACGGCCGCCGCGGCTCCCATTCGCCCGGTCGTCCGAGCGCTGTTCAATCCCACGAGCCACTACGGCTTCTTCATTCTCATCGGGCTGGTACTGGTCGCGCTGCAACAGGTGACGCGCATGGGCGCGGCGATCTCGCTGAGCCTGGACGCGGAGCCGCAGAATCGGCGAGAGATCGCCTCGATCGGCGGCGGCGTGTGGAGCGTGTTGACGGCGAAGGTGGCGGCAACTGCCGTGACTGTCCTCCCCATCGCTTACGTCGCGATTCGCTTACCCTTCGATTTGTTCGGAAGCGCGTTCCTTGGCAACTGGTTCCTGGCCTTTGCCCTGCTGACGCTATTCATGCTGATGCAGATCTTCGTGGGATACGGCATCTCGGGCCTCTGTGGATCGGCCGTGTTCTCGCTCCACTTGCTCTTGTTCATGTCTGTGCCGCTGTTCACTCTGGCCGGGTTCACGTGGCCGGCCTATGCCATGCCGGGCTGGGTGCAGGCCGTGAGGTGGCTGATCCCGTTGGCACACATCACGGACGTGTTCCGGAAGATGGCGCTGATGGGAGCCGGGCCGCGATCCCTCTGGCCGCACCTGGCAGTGCTTCTGGCGTGGCTGCCGGTATCGGTCCTCTGGGGATACTGGGGTTTACGGCGGCAGATAGGGGCTCAGAGATGAGCCATGCTCACTGGAGCGGACCATCACCAAGGTCGACATTAACTGGGTTCATGCCAACCCGCAGATATTTCGCAGTTCCTTTGCGGCCGAGGCGTTGAGAGCGGTACGACCTTTTCATCCTAACTGTCTACAGCCGACGCAACATCGGTGCAACTAGGCGGGTGGGGACGCACACGGGGTGTTCAGGAGGCGAGACGGCGCCGTAACGCAGTCCGAGGGCGCAATGCGCGCCGCGATTTGAAAGGACAACGAAGATGAAATACAGAGCACTGACTATCGCAAGAGAGTACGGTAGCGGCGGCGCAGAGATCGCGGGCAGCGTGGCGAGCAGCCTTGGCTGGAGGCTTGTTGACAAGGTCCTTCTTACCGAAATCAGCAGCAGGGCGAAGGTGCCGGTCGCCGATGTGGTTGTGCTGGACGAACAAGTCGATCCCTGGCTGCACCGCCTCACTCGCCCACTGTGGGGGACAGGCGGCGATGGAATCTCGGCCATCATCCCAGTCGATCTCTTCGATGCGGATGCGGAGGCGGCTCTGGCGAAGCAGATAATTCAGGAGGCCTACTGGCAGGGAAACTGCGTGATTGTGGGACGGGGAGCGCAGTGCGTCTTGCAGGCCAAGCCGGACGTCTTCCATGCGTTAGTGTACGCCCGGCGGGCCGATAGGGTACATCGCCTCCTCGCACGAGTCGCGCCTGGCACCGATGTGTGCGAATTGCTTCACACCATCGACGAGCAGCGTCACGACTACGTTCACCGCCATTATGGCGAGAATCGGTTAGATCCCCACCTATATGACCTGGCGATCAACTGCCACAATCAGGTCCAAGCGGCGGCTCGGCTGATCTTGTTGGCGATGGAGTCGGCGGGGTGAAGGCCGGCCACAGCTCAGATCGTGCGAATGGATCCACGTCTGCCCACTACGCTCCCAGGAACACACGCAGGCTCAGACGCTGGGTGTGGTCCAGGCGCCGTGTCTTCTCTGAAGTTTGGGTTGTGTAGTGGTTTCTCTCGCTGCTGCCCTGATGAAGGAGATTCAGGGGTTGGTCTCGCCCAATCCGGCCGCCGCGACGGACACGACGGACGACTTGGCTGCCAGGCCTGCCGGCGCGCCGGGTAAGTGACTGGGTAGCCCCGCGTTTCCGGGCGCTGGCGGATGGAAGCGTTTCGTAAGGAATTTCGCTGTCTCGACGATCCACAACACGCTGCTCGCGACGACGATCGAGCGCGCCCAATCCCAGGCATCCAGCCTCACGGTCCCGAACGCGGTCTGCAGGAACGGAACGTAGACGACAAGCATATGGAGGGAGAGAGAAAGCGAGACGGCCGCCCAAAGCCAGCGATTGCGGAACAGACCATGGAAGGCGCTGTGCGCCTCCGATCGGGCGTTGAAGGCATTGAACAACTGAGAGAGCATCAGCGTCGTAAACGCCATTGTCCGAGCGTATTCCATTCCGCCGGTCCCCTCGATGAAACCGCCGGGCAAGGCGGCATCAAATATCAACAGAGTGCCGGCTGCCATGACAATGCCGACGAGAGCTATATCGGCGCGCATGCGACGGTCGATGACACCCTCGCTGCTGGGACGGGGAGGCTGGCTCATCAGATCAGGATCTGCCGGGTCGATGCCAAGCGCGAGAGCGGGGGCGCCATCCGTTAGTAGATTGATCCAGAGGATCTGCGTTGCCAGGAGCGGCAACACGAGCGTGCCATGGCCGCCAAGTCCCAAAGGACCGGCGAGCACCACGGAGAAGAACACCGTCAAGACCTCGCCCGCATTCGATGACAGCAGATAACGGAGGAACTTCCGGATATTGTCGAAGACCGCGCGTCCTTCCTCGACCGCCGCAACGATGGTTGCGAAGTTGTCGTCGGTCAGCACCAGGTCCGCCGCCTCTTTGGACACATCCGTACCTGTGATGCCCATGGCCACACCAATGTCCGCGGCTTTGAGGGCCGGAGCGTCGTTCACGCCGTCACCGGTCATTGCTACGACCTCACCGTTGCTCTGTAAGGCAGTAATTATGCGCAACTTGTGTTTAGGATTGACGCGCGCATAGACCGCCACTTCGCGCGTGGCAGCTGCCAGTTCCCGATCGGACATGAGGTCCAGTTGGGCAGCGCTGACGGCGCGATCGTCGGTTGCGATTCCGAGTTCCCGCGCGATCGCCACGGCTGTGCCCGGGTGATCGCCAGTGATTAGGATTGCCCGAATTCCAGCGGCCTTCGCCCGAGCGACGGCTGCGCGCGCCTCCGGGCGAGGCGGATCGATCATGCCAATCAGCCCCAAGAAGACGAGGTCGCGCTCGAGCGCATCGGCGCTACCGGCAGAGGGCGCGGCATCATCGCTG
>JAPKZC010000061.1 GCA_026394025.1 Candidatus Solibacter sp. | reverse complement strand
CCCGCCGGAACGTTCCGGGTCAAGGAGATGGCCTCGCATTCCACGTACGTCCCGCCGTCCAGCTCCTGAAAGGTCCAATAGGAGTTCACACGCCACAAAAAGCCATGCCCGGTATCGGAAGGCAGCGGCTTTTCCGACACCTTGCCCGCGTCGCGGATCTCCACGATGCGGGTGCTGCGCGACCGGCTCCACCAGCGCCTGGCATCGCGGCTCTCGTAATGCACCGCATGCTGGGTGTCCAGCACCACCGTGAGCACCTTCTTTTTTAGCAGCCGCAAGCCAACCTCGAAATCGCCCCCCGTCCGCGACAGCAGACGCGAGTCCACCACTTCGGGGCTGTAGTATTCTTTGTGACGGTCGTACGCCTGAACCAGGTCGAGCACGCCGCGCAGGCTCGCACCCGGAATGAACACTGCGCCCGCCCAGTCGTGGATCAGTCCTCCCGTAACCTTGAATTCGCCGCGCGGGACCTTGGATTCGGTGAGCACGGTCTCGCCGCGCAAGACCGCGCGACGCTCCTCCGAGGTGGCGAAAAGAAACCCATCGCCGCCCCGCACTTGTGCTTCGATGCGCGACTCGGCCTGGCGCACGTACCGGTCAAACGCGGCCCGTGTTTCCGGCCTGAGTTCAGTGGCGGACACCCAGCCGGCGGTCGCCAGCACGATAACCGCGATACGGGTTCCCAAGCCCCAAATATCCTCTAATTCGCACCACAGGTCAATCGGCGGTGGGGGCGACAGGCCGGGAGGCCTGTACTACCGGCTGCCCAGCATCCCCAACACCGCGTTAACCAGCACGCTCGCCATGCCCACCGGTATCGCGACTTTCCAGCCGATGTCCATCAACTGATCGTACCGGTAGCGCGGGAACGTGCCGCGGAACCAGATCATCATGTAGATGATTACCGAGACCTTCACCAGGAACCAGAAGAGCCCGATCATGGCAGTGTTTACCATCGGGATAGCCATGGTGCCGCCGATCGCGACTAGGATCGCGACAACACCCAGCAGCACCTTTTGCTGCACGGTGTCCTTGAGCTTCTTGATCAGCGGAAATGTGGCCAGCCCGGAGCCCACAAACAGCAGCACCGGCGTGCCGTAGTTCAACGGCACATCCAGCCACTTCACGCTGGGGAAGGGTCGCAGCCAGCCACCCCAGAACAGCGCCACCGCCACGCTTGCCACCACCAGAATGTTGGCGTACTCGGCCAGGAAAAAGAGCGCAAAGCGGAAACCGCTGTACTCGGTGTGGAACCCGGCCACCAGCTCCGATTCCGCTTCCGGCATGTCGAACGCCGCGCGATTGGTCTCCGCTGTTGCGGCGATGATGTACAGGCCGAACGGCACGATCATGAATCCGTAGTTGGCGAAAACTCCCCACACCCCGCGATCCAGTTGCGATTGCACGATGCCCTGCATGCTCAGCGTTCCGGCCACCATCACGCCGCTCACCAGCGCGAAACCGAGCGCCACTTCGTAGCTCACCAGTTGCGCCGAACTGCGTAGCGCGCCCAGCAGCGGGTAGTGGCTGTTCGAGGACCAGCCGCCGAGGATGATGCCCAGAATGCCCACCGCTGACATTCCCGAGATCACCAGCAGGCCCACATTCACATCGGCCACGAAAATCGTCTTGGCGAACGGGACCACGGCGAAGGCGCTCAGCGCCGTGATGGTGGAAACGCAGGGCGCGAACCAGAAAATCGCCTTGTCGCTGCCCTCCGGAATGATGTCTTCCTTGAGCAGCAACTTCAAGGCGTCGGCGAGCGGTTGCAGGAGGCCGTGCGGGCCTACCCGCATGGGGCCCAGCCGCACCTGGAAATCCGCCAGCACCTTGCGCTCCACCAGCGACATGTAGCCGGCGACCAGCGGGACCCCCCCGATGATGACCAGCGTCACCAGCATGGGCACGAACAGTGGATGGTTGAGGACCGTCTCCATAAGCGTTTTACCGGAACAGCGAAGTCTGTGCAAAGCGCAGGAACGGCTCGGGGTAGAGCCCTATGCCCAGGGTCGCCACGCCGCTCAGCCCCAGCGCGAAGCGCAGGCCGAAACTGCCGGCCAGCGCCGGCGCCTGGGCGTCGGCCTCGCGATTGAACATGCTGCGGACAATCTTGAAGTAGTAATAAATCGCCACCGCCACGTACAGCGTGGCAATCACCGCGAGCGCGAAGTGTTTGGTCTGAATCAACGACAGGAAAATGTAGTACTTGCCCAGGAAGCCCGCGGTGGGCGGGATCCCGGCCAGCGACAACAGAAAAATCAGCATCAGGAACGCGTACCAGGGGTTCTTGTGGACCAGTCCCGCCAAATCGTCCAGGTCCTCGCCGATGATGTTGGCGCGGCGCATCGCCACCACCACCAGCAGCGCCCCGAGGTTCATGAAGGTGTACACCATCACGTAGACCGCGATGCCATTGATTCCCGTGTCATTGCCCGCGATCAGGCCCAGCAGCATGTAGCCCGCGTGCGATATCGAACTGTACGCCAAGAGGCGCTTGATGTTGGTCTGATTGATCGCCGCCAGGTTGCCCACCGTCAGCGTGAGCACCGCGATCACCGAAAGCAACGGCTCCCAGACATCGCGCGCCGAGGCCAGCGGGCCCAGGAAAATGCGCAGCAGAAAGGCCATCGACGCCGCCGTGGAACCCACCGAAAGATACGCCGTGACCGTGGTCGGCGCGCCCTCGTAGGCGTCCGGCGCCCACATATGGAACGGCACCGCGGAGATTTTGAACAGCAGGCCGACCGAGGTTGTGGTCAGCGCCAGGAAGACCATCGGGTCCCACGGCGGTCGCTGCTGAATCGCACTCGCGATGTAAGAGAGTTTAGTGGAGCCGGCCATGCCGTACATCACCGAGAATCCGTAGACCAGAAAACCGCTGGAGAAGGCGCCGAGTATCAGGTATTTCAGCGCGGCCTCATTGCTGCGCCGGTCGCTGCGCAGGAACCCCACCATCACGTAGAAGCACAGCGCCATCAACTCCAGGCCGATGAAGAGCGTGATCAGGTCCGTCCCGGTCGCCAGGAAATACATGCCGCACTGCGCAAACAGCATCAGGGCGTAGTATTCGCCGTGGTGCTCGCCCGCCACCTCCAGGTACTTGTACGACGCTACGGCGACGATGATGGCGGCGACCAGGAAGATCCAGTTGAAGAAGATCGCAAAACCATCCACCGTGATGGTGCCGCCGAAGCCGCTCAGTTCGGGGACGCTGTTGGCCGCCAGCCACACCGACTGCCGGTAAAGCCCGAAGCCGGTGAAGAGTTCCGCCAGCACGACGAAAATCAAAAGGAATTTTCGCTGCCGCGGATCCGGAAAAACCAGGAAGTCGAATAGCAGGATGGCGCAGGCGAACAGCGCCAGCATCACCGCCGGGATGATCGAGAAGTGATCCGCTGTGGTGTAAAACTGGCTCATGTCGATCATTGGCCGCCTCCGGTCCGGGGAGCCACGGGTATCGCCGCATTCTGCACTGCACCCCCGAAGTAGCCCGGACGCACGCGCTCGACGATTTCCGCCACCGGTTGCCGCAGAATGTCAAAATAAGGCTTGGGATAAATCCCGATCCAGATCGACCATGCGATCAGCGGCACAAACAGCGCCACCTCGCGCGCCGTCATATCCGGAATCGTGAGATTCTTGCCGTTAGTCACCTGGCCCAGCATGGTCCGCTGATACAACCACAGCAGGTACGCAGCGCCCAGAATCACGCCCGTCACCGCGAAGGCCGCCCAGATGGGGTTGGCCTCGAACGCGCCTTGCATGATCGTGAATTCGCCCACGAACCCGTTCAACAGCGGCAGGCCCGCCGAACTCAGCATGGCGATGGCGAAGATGATGGCGAACTTCGGCATCACATGCGCCAGGCCCCCGTACTCCTTGATCTCGCGCGTGTGGCGGCGCTCGTAAATGATGCCGATCACCAGGAAGAGCATACCGGTCGAAATTCCGTGGTTCACCTGTTGCAGCACAGAGCCCGCGATTCCGTTGGGGTTCATGGAGAAGATGCCAAGCGTGCAGAAGCCCAGGTGGCTCACCGAGGAATACGCGATCAGCTTCTTCCAGTCCGCCTGCATCAGGCTGACCAGCGCCCCGTAGATGATGCCGACGATCGAGAGGATCGCCAGAATCTGCACGATCGTCTGGTCCATCGATGCCTTGGGCAGCAGCGTCAGCGAGAAGCGCAGGAAGCCGTAGGTCCCCATCTTCAGCAGCACCGCGGCCAGAATTACGGAGCCCGCGGTGGGCGCCTCCACGTGCGCATCGGGCAGCCAGGTGTGGAACGGGAACATCGGGACCTTGATGGCGAAACCGATGAAGAATGCCCAGAAGACCCACTGCTGCGTGCCCAGAGGCAAGTTGAGTTTCATCAGTTCGGAGATTTCAAACGTGTAGGATCCGAACTGCTTGAAGTGGGCGAAATAGAGCGTCAGGATGCCCAACAGCATCAGCACGCTTCCCGCCAGGGTGTAGAGGAAAAACTTGATCGCAGCGTAGAGCTTTCTGGGCCCGCCCCAAACGCCGATGATGAAGTACATCGGCACCAGCACCAGTTCCCAGAAAACGTAGAACAGGAAAAAATCCAACGAGAGAAATACGCCGATCATGCCCGTCTGCAAGAGCAGGAACATGGCATAGTATTCCTTCACACGATCTTGGATAGCGTTCCAGGAGCAGAGAATTGCCACGCAGCCCATCAGCGTGGTGAGCATGATCAACAACAGGCTGATGCCGTCGATACCGATGTGGTAGTTCGCGCCCAGTGTGGGAATCCATTCCGCGCGCTCTTCGAACTGATACCCGGGCTTGCCCGCCTGGAAGCGCGAAACTAGCGGCAGCGAAATCAAAAACCCGGCCAGGCCGACCAGGTTCGCCCACAGGCGGATCAGATCCTTGTGGGCGCCGGGGATGAAGAGCAGGACCGCGAGCCCGGCCAGCGGCGTCAGTAAGATGATGCTGAGTAAGTGCTGGTCCATATGGTTACCGCACAACGTAATAGCCGAAGAACACCAGGACCCCGATCACCACGAAAAAGGCATACCCCTGTACCCGCCCGGTTTGCAGAACGCACACCGGGTAGGAGAGCATCTTCACGAGGAAGGACCCCAACCGCACCGCCCCATCGATTACCCACGTGTCCCACCAACCGGAGAGCGTCGCCGCGAAGCGCGTCAACCATCCGGCGCCGTTGACGCCGCCATCCACCACGTTGCGGTCGAACGCGCCCATCAGCAAACCGCCGCTCTTGCACAGCCCGTTGACGAACAGAAAATCATAGATCTCGTCCAGGTACCACTTGTTGGAGAGCGTGCGATAGAGACCGGGGACCGCACCGGCGATTCGCTCCGGAATTTCCGGCTTGCCGACATAGAAATATCGCGCCACCAAAATGCCCGCCACCGCCACCCCGATCGACAGCAGCATCAGTGTCCACTCGGTTGAGGTGGAATGTTCCCCCTCGTGGACCGCACCCTTGACGGCCTCGCCGGCGCCAGAGGCGAACAGGGGCTCTAGCCAAGTCTCGAAGGTGCGGAACCCCTCGCCGAACATCGACCAGAGTTTGGGCACGCCCAACCACCCGGCCAGCACGCTGCCCAGCGCCAGCACACCCAGCACGCCGGTCATCGACAGCGGCGATTCGTGAACGTGGGAGGCAACCGCCGGCGCCACGCGCGACTTGCCGTAGAAGGTGAGGTACATCATCCGCCACATGTAGAAGGCGGTCATGGCGGCGGCGATCATGGCTATCACGCCCACCGCGGGATGCCCCATGGCGAAGGACTGCCAGATGATCTCGTCCTTG
>JAPKZC010000203.1 GCA_026394025.1 Candidatus Solibacter sp. | reverse complement strand
TAGCGGTGCTCTTCGTCCTTCACCACGCGCGCCACGCGCTGCACGCTCTCCATCATCTCGGGATACGGCCCTTGCATCAACTCCGCCACAAAGCCGGTCAGCTTGTAGAGGAAGGGGTCTTCGACGCCGATCATGCGCACGTTGCGCAGGGCGCGCCGCATGATCTTGCGCAGCACGTAGCCCCGCCCTTCATTGGAGGGCATGACGCCGTCATGCACCAGGAACGCGGCCGCGCGCGCATGGTCGGCCGCGATGCGCAGGACCGTGTCCACCCGCGGATCTTCGCCCGGCGTCAAGCCGAACATCCCGGCGGCGTGCTCGATGACCGGGTAAATCAGATCCGTGTCGTAATTCGTGATCTTGCCCTGCAACACGGCGGCTACGCGCTCCAGGCCCATGCCGGTATCGATGGAGGGCCGTGGCAGGGGCGTCAGCTTGCCGGAAGCATCGCGGTCATACTGCATGAACACGAGGTTCCAGATTTCGACGAACCGTCCGCCGGCATCGCTCGGGAACGCTTCGTGCTCGCGTCCCGCCTCGGCCGTTTCCGGGCCCAGATCGTAGTGAATTTCCGAGCAGGGCCCGCACGGCCCGGTTTCGCCCATCTGCCAGAAATTATCCTTCTCATCCAGCCGGAAAATGCGGCTCTTGGATATTCCGGTTACCTTCTGCCAGAGCTCTTCGGCCTCGTCGTCCTCGCGGAAAACCGTGACATACAGCTTGTCCTTGGGTAGCCCGTAATCTTTGGTGATCAGGTCCCAGGCGAACTCGATTGCCTCCCCTTTGAAGTAATCGCCGAAGGAGAAATTACCCAGCATCTCAAAAAACGTGTGATGCCGCCGCGTGTAGCCGACGTTCTCCAGGTCATTGTGCTTGCCGCCGGCGCGCACGCATTTTTGCGAACTCGCCGCCCGCGAATAGGCCCGTTTCTCCTGCCCCAGGAAGACATCCTTGAACTGGTTCATGCCTGCGTTGGTGAACAGCAGGGTGGGGTCGTTGGCCGGCACCAGCGACGAACTGCGGACTTGGGTATGCCCCCGCTCGGAGAAGAAGTCGAGAAAACGCTGTCTGATTTCGTGACCTGTCACGGAAATTCCTTAATTGTGGTTGGACTAAGTCCAATTGTAGCGAGAACGAGCTGCCCCGCGGATGCACAAGGCGGCTTACGCCACTGCTACCGCCGCCAGTGCCTGCTCGAAATAAGCCTCCCACAGACTGAGCGTAGCGCCAACGCAACCCGTTCGTGGTGCTACTTGAAGACCTGGAGCGCGCTCTGGCCCGCTAGATAAACGCCATCGTCTTGACGCCCGAGATGTCAAACGGACGCCGGCAGCGCAGGTTTTTGCACGATGCCTTGTCGTCCAGCAGCACCATGTAGCTCTGCGCCTTGGCGAATTTCGCCCGGTCGCGTTCGTCGGCGCCCCCCGGCAGGCGATCTTTCTTCTTGCGCACCATCCATCGCAGTTCGTAGGTCTCTGCGCTGCGGCAGTAAGGGCAGTTCAGCACCGCCGGTTTGGTGGTCTGCGATTCCGAGTAATACGCGCGTTCGTCCATGGCTAGCGCTCCCCGATCGGTATCCAGGTCTGGCCGTCCGGGTTGCCCTTGTATTCGGCGCGCGGACGAATCAGACGGTTGTTGCGGTATTGCTCCAGCACGTGCGCGGTCCATCCCGACATCCGGCTCACGGCGAATATGGGAGTGTAGAGATCGATTGGAATGCCTAGTGAATAGTACGCCGAAGCCGAATAGAAGTCCACGTTCGGATCCAGCTTTTTGATATCCTTCACGGTCTCTTCCATGCGCTTGGAAAGCCGGTACAGCTTCTCGTGTCCGGTGCGCTTGCCGAGTTCCTCGCTGAGCACGCGCAGGTGGGTGGCCCGGGGATCTTCCGTGCGGTACACGCGGTGGCCGAAGCCCGGAATCTTGACCTTGCGTGCCAGCGTACCTTTGACCGCATCCACCGCCGCCTCTTCATCGCCCAGGCTGAGCAGCCATCGGATCACATCCTGGTTGGCGCCGCCGTGCAGCGGGCCTTTGAGCGCGCCGACGCCGGCCGTGACCGCCGAGTAGATATCCGACAGGGTGGCAGCCACCACGCGGGCCGCAAAAGTGGAAGCGTTCAGCTCGTGGTCGGCATGCAGAGTCATGGCCACGTCAAAAGCACGTTCCATGATTTCGTCCGGGACCTTGCCCGTGAGCGTGTACAGGAAGTTGGCCGCGAAGCTCAGGTTCGGGTCCGAAGCAATCACGGCCTTGCCGTTGCGCAAGCGGTCGTAGGTGGTCACGATGGCCGCGGTGAGAGACATCAGCCGGACCGCCTTGCGGTGGTTCGCCTCCGCCGACATGTCCTGCGCCGCCGGATCGTGCAGGCCCAGCATGGAAACGGCCGTGCGCAGCACATCCATTGAATTGGATTGCGGTACCGACTTCAGGAAATCCACCACCGCGCCGGGCAGTTCCCTTTCCGCCGCCAGTTCCTTCTTCAACTGGTCCAGTTCGGCCTGCTTGGGCAGCCATCCGTTCCAGAGCAGGAAGATCACTTCCTCGAAATTGGCATTGTCGGCGAGCGTGTGAATATTGTATCCGCGGTAGCTCAGTACCCCGGCGTACCCGTCGATATAACAAATCTCGCTCTCGCCCGCGATGACGCCTTCCAAGCCAGCCGTAGGTGTTCCCATGTAGCGCTCTCTCCGTGAACCAACTATGACCTCAGCGTCCCGCGGGGCAGCCTTGGACAGGCGGAAATCCGATGCTCATGTCCCGCCGCTCCACCCAGAGCTTCTCCTGCCGATTCTTGCCGTAATCCACCGTCAGAAGAACTCCCGACCCGCACGAACGGCTGCGCGTGATCCGCGCTTCGCCAAAACCAGCGTGCCCACTGCTCGGGCCCCAATCCTCCATGAACTTGTCGAACGGGTAGTAGCGGCACGGCTTGGCGTCCGTGCAGCCGAACAAGGCATACGCGGCCCTGTAATCCCGGGCCCCAAGGTGATTCAGGAACTGCTTCACCTTCGACTCTTCCCGGAAATTGTAGAAATTGAAGGTAAGCGCGCCGCCGATCAGCAGCACAGCAACCAGCGAGATCACCACAATCTTGATGATCTTCCCGCGCCGCTCTTCACCGGCGCCGTATTGATCCAGATAACCGGCCATCGGTACGATTATGGCTCACTTCTTGGGCGCCGGAGCAGCCACCGGGTACGCCTTGTCGAACGCCGCGATCAGTTCGGTCGTGATCTCCAGCGACGCCTTGAAATAGGGGGCATAAGGGGCGTCCACGACGATGTCGTAGCCCTTCTCTTCGGCCAGTTTCTTCAGGACGTCGGTCATCTTCAGCGCGCTTCTCTGCAGGATGTCGTTGCGATCGCGGTCCACATCGGCCTGCAGATCGTCGCGCAGGCGCTGCACGTCGCGCTGCTTCTTGGTGCCCTGCGCGTTCAGATCGGACTCCGCCTGGGGCGTCAATTTGCCCGCGTTGGTCTGAAGATTCTGCGAGATCGCCGCAATCTCCTTATCGAGAGTCTCGATCTGCGTCACGCGGGGTTTAAAGCGTGCCTCCATGGCGGCGGAAGCGGCTTTGATCTCCGCCGACTCCAATACCGCCTTCTGAAGGTTGATCACCGCCACTTTGCTCTGGGCGGCCGCTACATGGCCGAAAACGATTAGGGCGGTCGAGACCATCAACGGCCTGAGCGCCATCCGGAAAGACATGAAAACAACTCCTGATTTGGTGTGTAATCTCTTAGACTAGCACAGCCTATTCCAAGACCCCGAGGATCTCGTCTTCTTTCAGGATGAGGTACTCCTCACCTTCGATTTTGATTTCCGCACCCGAGTACTTGCCAAACAGGATGCGGTCGCCGGCCTTGACGTCGAGCGCCACGCGCTCTCCGGTCTCCAGCAGTTTGCCGTTGCCAACGGCCTTTACCAGCGCCTGTTGCGGCTTTTCCTTGGCGGTATCGGGAATGATGATGCCACCCTGTACCTGTTCGCCTTCATCCAGACGCTTCACCATCACACGGTCATGCAAGGGACGTAAATCCATGTCCCCAATTATACAGGCAGGCTGCTAATTGACCAACATCTCCGTCAGGACGCGTCCGATAGAACCGCTCGGCGTCTCGATTTCCAGCATGGTGGCCAGCGTGGGAGCGATATCGTTGACGGCGATCGCGCCGTGATATTGTCCCGGACGAATGCCGGCACCCAGGAAGATCACCGGCACGTGCGCATCGTAGCTGTACGGCGACCCGTGTGAGGTGCCCGTGCCAGTGCCCACGATCCAGTAGGGATCCAGGATCGCCAACACATCCGGTCCACGCCGCAAGTGGAAGCCGTTGGAGACTTTTTGGCTGACCATATCCCTGACGCCCCCGCCCTGAATCATCTGTTGCAGCGTGTACACCCTGGAAACGTGAGGCAGCGCCTGAATCGCCCGCGCCGCCTCCCTCTCGACCTCGCCAAGATCGAGCTTCAACTGCGCGATCAGTCCCTGATTGAGATACACTTCCTGGTCAAAGGAGCCGGCCACCCACTCCCCGGCCCCGTACTTCTTCACCAGCGCGCCCTGCACCGCCGCCCTGATCGACGCCGGATCGATGCGCCCGCCCGGCATGCGGCGCGCCAGGTTGACCTCCGGCGTCGGCGCCACGCCATGATCGGCCGTTAACACCGCCAGGTAGTTGCCGGCACCCACCTGCCGCTCCACCGCCAGGAAGAGCCTCTCCAGCAGGCGATCGGTGGCGAGCGCCACCTCGTGCACTTCCGGCGAATCCGGCCCGTAACGGTGGCCCACGTAATCGTTGGAAGAAAAACTCACGGTCAGGAGGTCGGTGGACTCGCGCAGGCCGAGTTGCTCAGCCCCCAGCGCGCACTCGGCGAAGGCCTCGATCAGTTCGTTACCGAACGCGGCAACTTCCAACTCCGCGAACAGCTTGGCGTTGTCCTCCGGCATCTTGTGCCCCATCCAGGTGACCCCGCGGTATTTCTCCGCCGGGCGCGGCGCGTTGAACTCCCTGGCCCACGCCGGCAGTTCCTTGTAGTAGAAGGTGCTGCTCACGAAATTGCCGGTCTTAACATCGAACCAGAACGCGCCGTCCGCCATGTGGCCGGCGGGCAGAATCGCGGCCCGGTCCTTCAGCGAGACGCCGATCACTCGCGGCTTGCCTCCCCCGGCGATCTTCAACTCGTCGCCCACCGTGCTGACCAGCAGCCGCCTGGGCGAAGAACCCGGCCCGCTGCCACCCAGCAATTGCGTCTTGGCATCGCTCACGCTGGAGACCCGCACCCCCTCGTCGCGGTCGAACCAATCGTTCCCCACAATCCCGCTGATGGAGGGTGTGGCGCCCGTCAAAATGGTGCTGTGGCCCACCGCCGTGATAGCCGGGACGTGGATGAAGCTGGCGTTGGTGAACACCGCGCCTTTTGTCAGCAGCCGCGCCAGGCCTCCGCTGTATTCACTTCGGAAACGCGTGAGGTAATCGTAGCGGAACTGATCCACAACGATCGCCAGCACCAGCTTGGGTCTTTTCGGCGCTGCACCGGCCAAGCAAGCCGCGGCCAGGGCACACAGTAGAGCTCTTTTCATCATGGGGTAACGATTCTCAGGGTATCATGCAATCCGTTGCGACCCCCTCGCCCGTAATTGCATCCAGGGTGTAAGCAGCGTGTACAACCCTAGCGGGTTTACCCGTACAGTTGCTGTACAGTCCATGTCGAATGTACCCGTAACCCACTGATTCTTGGATGCTCCCGATTCGGGCACGAAAATGCAAATCAGAGGGGTGGATCGGCGGAGGAACCGGGCCATGGATTT
>JAPKZC010000368.1 GCA_026394025.1 Candidatus Solibacter sp. | reverse complement strand
GGTCATCTACGAGATGCACGTCGGCGCCTTTTACGTTCCCACCCCCGGCAGCGGTGGACCGGGCAAATTCTCGGATGCGATACAAAAATTGGACTATCTCGCCGGGCTGGGCATCAACGCGGTGGAGTTGATGCCCGTGGCGGAGTTCCCCGGGGACAGCAGTTGGGGATACAACCCCGCCGATCCTTACGCGGTGGAAAACGTCGGTTACGGCGGTCCGGACGGCTTGAAGAGCTTCGTGAAGGCCGCGCACGCCCGCGACATCCGCGTCCTACTGGATGTCGTCCACAATCACTACGGCCCGAGCGACCTCGACCTGTGGGGCTTCGATAACGGCGTCACCCCAGGAATCTATTTCTACTCGAACTCGGGCATCTGCTGCACGACCTGGGGCCAGC
This sequence comes from Candidatus Solibacter sp., assembly GCA_026394025.1. GTDB lineage: Bacteria > Acidobacteriota > Terriglobia > Bryobacterales > Bryobacteraceae > Solibacter. The sequence continues at coordinate 1,425 of JAPKZC010000368.1, read as the reverse complement.
GCCCGCGGTATGCCGCCGACGGCGTCCGCTCCTATATCATAGACAATTTCCGCATGTGGATGGACGACTACCACATTGACGGCTTCCGCTGGGACTCCGTCGGCACGATGCGCTACTACGATCCGGGCCACGTGAACATCCCGGAGGCTGACTCGCTGATCCAGTACATCAACAATACCGAGATACGCGCCAAGCGTCCGGGCGTGATCAGCATCGCGGAAGACCAGGCGTCCGGACAAGGGTTTCACGGCGAGTGGGATGGCAGCTTGGCCGACCTGCTGATCCAGCAGATCGTCGAAGGCACGGATGCGAACCGCGACATGAATGCGCTCTGGAACGCGATGAACGGCAGCGGCTTCTTCCGCGTCGCCTATTCCGAGAATCACGATCTGACCGGCGCACTCAATGGGTCAGATTACCAGCGCCTTCCCACGCGCATTCAACCCGCCGATCCGGGCGGCTATTACGCCCGCAAACGCTCGATGCTGGCCGCGGCGGTGGTCATGACCATGCCCGCCACGCCGATGCTCTTCATGGGCCAGGAACTCCTGGAGGACGAACAATTCAGCGACACCAATCCGCTCGATTGGACGCACGCCACGACCTATTCCAACGTCGTCAACTTCTACCGCGACCTCATTCATCTACGCCGCAACCTCGACGGCGTGAGCCTCGGCCTTACCGGCTCCAATGTCACCAGCCATGTCGTGCGCAACGACGCGCCGTGGAAGCTCCTCGCGTTTCATCGCTATGGTGCGGGCGCGAACGACCAGGTGATGGTCATCATGAACTTCACCAGCACCGCCATTCCCAGCTATTGGATTCAGACCTGGCCCGCAAGCGGCAATTGGTATGTGAACCTAAACTCCGACTGGACCCGCTACGGCAACGACTTCGGCAACTACGGCAGCTCCGTCGTCAAAGTCACCGGCAGCAGCGGCGAAATCGCGATCGGCCCCTACAGCGTCTTAATCCTCTCCCGCCAAGCGCATCCCGACCTTGACGCGGACGGCGACGGGCTCCGCAACGGCTGGGAGCAACAGCACTTCGGTGATCCACTCCTGGCGGTAGCAACCGCTGACAACGACCACGACGGCATGAACAACCTCCAGGAGCAAGCGGCGGATACAGACCCGAATTCCGCCGCTTCGGTGCTCCGCTTCACTAGCCTCTCCGCCACCAACGGAACGCTAACACTGCGCTGGATCGGCGGGCAGAATGCGCGGCAGGTCATCCAACAGGCCTCGGCGCCTGGAGGCTCGTGGACCGGCATCTTCACGAACACTCCGCCCACGGCCATCAGCAACACGCTGACTCTTTCCAACGCCGCCGCCGCTGCCCGGTTTTACCGGATTCAAATCCTTCCTTGATCGGGAACAACTGCCCATAACCCCTGCGTAGTCTTGGACATACGTCCGGCTACGG
>JAPKZC010000501.1:16232-17465 GCA_026394025.1 Candidatus Solibacter sp. | reverse complement strand
CCCCCGAAGCCATCGCTTTTGAAGGGCTGGCCTACCTCAAGCGTGTATTCCAGACCCCTTTATGATGATAGGATTTGCAGAATAATCGGTGTAATCCTCATAGTATTCACACCGATGTAAGCGAATATACTGAGAGTTGCGAGAGAACACCACGTTCGTGTGAGGCTGCATGCGGTCTTTCGTCCGTACACATTGGGAGGACGCATATTCGGTCATCGAGCCGCAGATTAACGCGCAGATGGTCCACGTCTGGCCCTTTTTCACGGAATTCCACATAGACGTCCGCTTCCTCAAATTCGGCCGCAAACGCGACATCCGCCTCAACCGTCACGACTACTTCGAGATTCTCTACCTTCAATCCGGCGAAGCAGTTTACGAAGTGCAGGGTCGCCGCCTTCCCATGAAGCAGGGGGACCTCTTCGTCGTCGGCAGCACCCAGTTGCACCGCATGAGTTCGTTCGTACGCACTCCGGTCAAGGTCGCCGTCCTCTACTTCTTGCCCGAACTCATCCGCGGCACTGAAAAGACCGGCGACGATATCGAATACCTGATGCCATTCCTGGTGCAGGACGATGGCTTCCCGCACGTGATCCCCGCGCGGACCGGCATTCCCGCCCAGGCGTTCGACCTGATGACGCGCGCCGCGGCGGAACTGCCCACCAAGAGCTACCGCGGCCGCCTCTCCGTCAAGACCTACCTGAAGATGATTCTGGTCCTGCTGGTGAACCACTACTCGGCGTTTCGCGGCAGTGAGGACATCTACATCCGAAAACAGCGCGATTTTGAACGCCTCGCGCCGCTCTTCGAGTTCATCGACCGTAACTTCGGCGAACCCATCACCGTCGAACAGGCCGCCCTTGTGGTTCGCATGAGCAAGTCGAACTTCATGCGATTCTTCAAACAGGTGACCGGCCAGCCCTTTGTGGCCTACCTCAACCACTTCCGCATCGCCAAAGCGGAAGTCCTGCTCACCACCACCGATAAGTCCATCGCCGAAGTCAGCCAGGAGGTCGGTTTCTGCGATCAGAGCTACTTCGGACTGGTCTTTCGCAGCGTGATCGGGGTTGCCCCTCGCGATTTCAAGGGCCGGATGGAGAAAGCCGTCGCGGGTGACCACTGACGGGCAGCGCCTCAGACCGCCTTTCCGATCAGCCGTGCGTTACCCAGGCTCGCCATGTCGTGTGCCAGGTTCCCGCCGTCGTCCCAGTTGCCGGACATGCGCACCACCAGGAC
>JAPKZC010000501.1:0-16193 GCA_026394025.1 Candidatus Solibacter sp. | reverse complement strand
GCGTATTTTTAAACACGCCGCCGCTGGTGAATTTCGCGCGCCCGTCCACCAGCACGGTCAGATAGACCGATGGCTTCGGCCCTTCCCCCGCGGCGTCCGCGTCTACTCCAAAGGTCGCCGCGAATGTGCGGTATCTGCCGTCCAGGTTGTACACGATTGCCGTGTTCGCCGCCAGGCCCAGCCCCTTTTCGAAGGTCCTTCCCCCGAACGTAATCGGGTTTCCGCGAAAGCTCCGGTCCTTCCGGTATACCGGCACTGGCAGCCCAATCCCCCGCTGCGCGCCGCTGTCCGCCAAATCGCTCAGATACGTGCTGCTGTTGTCGTACTGGCGTGCCGGCGTTGCCGCGGGCTGCGCCGATACCGCCGTCACCTTCAGTCGGCGCGTGGAATTCCGCGGCACCGCAACCTCTATCCCTTTCTCCAACTCCGCCGCTGTCCGAGCCCCCAGCGCCCGGCCATCCAGTTCCAGCTTGTACCGTCCCGCCTCCAGAAACCGCGCCTGCACTGAAGTCCGCCGGTCCGTCATCGTGCCGTTGGCCAGAATCATGTCCCGCCGGCTTCTGATTCCCCGATCGCGCCGCGGCGCCAGCCGCTCATATACCGCCACTCGAGGGTCGCTCCCCATATTCAGCGCAAACGTCAGGTTCGCCATGCCCCGCGCATAGTTGTCGTAGTTGGTCCGCAGGTTCAAATCGCGTTGTTCCTGTACCCGAAAGGCGTCCTTCCAACTGTCGCGCGGCAGCACCAGTTGCTGCATCGCCAGAAACTTCGCGTAGCCGGGCCCGCCAACGTGCTTCAGCAGATTCGGCGCGCAGTCATAGTCCACGCAGCCGCGCACGCCCACGCAAGTCACTCCCGTGAAACTGCGCCCCGCCGGATCTTTGTGCGGCGTCGTCCCCAGCGTCAGAATCATCACCCACGCTATGTCCTGCGCGATCTCCAGGAACCGTTGCCCACCGCCCCGCTCGAAGCGGTGCACCAGGCTACGCACAATCGGTCCGCTGAAACAGTGGTAGGTGTTGACTTTCGGATGGAGATGATTCATCCGCGTCTCCGGCCCCAGAATCGACGCCAACCAGTCCGTGATCCGGTCGGCGATCTTCAGGAATTGCGCGTCGCGCGTCTCCGCGTAGAGCACCTCGGAGCTGATCTCCGCGCAATAGGCAAGTCCGGGTGTGATCTCCCAGTCGTCCCGGTGATCCTGGAGTTTGCCCGTCAGTGGATTCCAGCAGGGCGGGAAAAACATGTTCTCCAGATCGAGCTTCACCAGCACGTCGTGCCGCATCAGGTCCATGGCGCGCTGCTTCAACCCGGCATCCTGGAACATCACCGCCATCTGGTAAAGGTGTTCCGAATTGGTCCAGTTGCCGCCCTCCATCAGCGGAAACGGGGTCTGGTAGTCGGTGTTGTACGCCCAACGCGTCCAGCCGCCCGGACGCCGCACGAAAAATCCCTTGCCGTCCGCCTCTCCCCAAAGCGGCATCTGGCTGAGCACGTGCTCGCCGAAGTATTTCTCCCAATCGCGCCGCGTGGCGTGTCCCTCGTAGGCCAGCAGCGCCGCCGTCTGGATTCCCGAATCTTCCCCAAACGGATATGCCGCCTTGGCATACCCCGGGAAATACTCCTCCATGTGCCATCCGTAACCGGGAATCAGCGATTCCGGGCACGAGAGCCGCAGCGGCATCCGCTCCAGCGCCAGGTACGGATCGTAGTCGCTCTCGATCGCCGCCAGATCCACCTGCGAATCCACCGCGTCGGCGTAGTACTTCTCGCACACATCGTGCATCCGCCCGCCCAGGTCGCGATCGAACACAATCGCAAATCGCTTGGGCTGCTGTGCGCCCATCTTGATCTGCCAGTAGCCGAAGAACCCACCCGCGGTTTCCTTCCGCCCGCTCTTGAAGAATGTGTCCGAGGGCTGCATCGTCTTGCCACGCCGGTTGATGTTGTCGAGCACTTCCGCCTGGATCACGTACGCCGTATCCAGCACACCCGCGCGGCTATGGCCGAATACCAGCCGCCCCGAGCCGTCGATGAACACCTCGCGGCCTTCCGCGTCGCTCGCCGTCTCTCCGCGCGTCGCCCATGCCCCCTGCTGTTCCGCCGCCGCGATTGCCGTCCGCCATGCGCAAGCCGGCGCTTCCACGCCGCTCAACTCCACCGCGATTGCCGGCAAGCGGTCATCGGCCAGCACGCGGAACGATACTTGTCCCGCGCCGGCGCCGCTGAAGCGGACCTCTTTCCGCTGCGCGGAATCGCTCACCACGGTGAACTCGCGCGCTTCACCACCTCCCAGGTAGAAGCTCTCCGCCCGAGAGAGCGGCACCGCCGTCTTCTTGCCGCGCACCCATACCGAATCGAACGCCCATGTGCCATTGGCTCTCGTGAATCGATAGCTGACCTCGCCCGTTTCCAACCGGATCAGTGCGTCGCTCACCGCCAGGTGAATGCGCCGCTCGCCAGCGGCACGGCTGTCAACATCCCGCACAACTCCCGACGTGTCAGCATGACGGCCTCCAGCATGCGCGGCTGCCATCGATACTGACCTGGAAGCGCAGCGTCTCCACCAGCCGCGGATTCTCTCCATTGATGCCCATCACCCACACGGGCCGCAGGTCCGCGCGCTTCTCCCGATACGCCCGCTCGCTCGCCGCCGCATCCCGCCAGAAGATCTCTCCGGAAACTCGCAACGAGATCCACCGCATGTCCGCCGACACCGCCGCCGACGTGCTGGCGGTGCCATTTCCGAAAGCTGTCAGTTGCGTAACACTCCCGCCCTCCGGATTGCAGCGGAACAATTCCAGAGACTCGCCGCACAGGTCCGAGTAGAGAATGCCGCTACCGTCCGGCATCCAGGTGCAGTGCACGCCCGCGAAGCGATTCTCCCGCGTAGTCAATTGCCGCACGTTTCCGCCATCCGCATCCATACGGAACAGGCAATGGCCGCCGGGCAACGCGCGCGCGAATGCCAGCATCGTGCCGTCGGGCGAGATCGCTGGATCGATACCTTGGCCCACTATTTCCACGCTGCCGCCATCGGACGCGATCCGGCACATCAGCGGGTCCGGCCCGCCGAACAGCCCGAAGTAGATCCACCTGCCGTCCGCCGTCCAGCTCTGCATTCCCGCGATCATCGGCGCCGGTTCCCGCGTCAATTGCCGCACATTCCCGCCATCCGCATTCATCAAGTAGAGGTTGTAAGCCCCGTCGCGGTCCGACGTGAACGAGGCCATCGATCCGTCCGGTGACCACGCCGCGTATCGCTCGTTCGACCCCGGGTGCCGCGAGAGGTTGCGAGCATCGCCGGTCCCCGGATTCACGGAGAACACCTCAGTCTCGCCCGTCCGCGTGGAGATCACCAGCAGTTCATGTCCCGCCAACGACTCGTTATCCATGAGTAGTCTCCTTCGTGAGCACCAGCACCCGGTCGCCCGGTCCCCCGCTATCGAATCGATCGCCATCCATGAGTACCGCGCACTCGCGACCTGTCGCCGGATCGAAGCACCGCGCCGCGAGCCCTTCCGCCTGATGCAACCGAACCGCCCCGCCCTCCGCCAGGTACACCACCGCCACGTCGCCGTTCGCCGACTTCGCCGCCGCGATGTGCCCCCGCGCAGCATCCGCGCTTACCAGCTCCTCGCACGGCGCCAGGCGCCACCACTCCACCCGCGCCAGAATCTCGCGCAGGTGCTGCATGCACTTGCTGCCTGGCAGATCCAATGCATCGCGCCACACCGGCGCGACCCCGGTATTGGGATGGTTCATCGGATGCGCGGGCTCCGCTTCCCAGCTCCAGATTCCATGGCACCCGTAGCTCAACCCGGCCGGCGGCGCGGCCAGCACGCTCCACCACGCGCGTCGCCGGATGTCGTGCATGTCAAACCGGCGATGGTGAATGAAGTCCTCATGCGCCTCATAGCAGAATTCCAGGTTCACGTGCGGTAGACGGCGCACCGCCTGCCACCCCTTCGCGGGCGGTCCATGGGTGATCCAGCGCTCTGAATCCTCGCGCCAGTGACCGCTCTGGTATCCGTTGAATCGAAACCATGGCTCCCCGCTAAACTCCTCCGCCACCCAGACGCGCCCGCCCGGATGCATCGTCGCCAGGCGCGAACCATCCTCAAATACCGCACGCCCGATCTTCCGCCAACGTTCCGCCTTCGCTCCCAGGTAGTCCGCATCGCCCGCCAGTATCCACACCGCATGATGCGCGCCGTATCGCGCCACGATGTATCGCGCCAGAGCCACGATCTGCGCATCCGGCAAACTCGCCCCCGGATTCAGATCGAGTGCGCCCTTGTTCCAACCGGCCGCCCACGCCAGCACCGGCGCGGCGATCATACCGTGCTGGTTGATCGCGTCCACCCGGCGGTCCAACCGCCGGAAGAATACCGGATCGATGTGCAGGGGGGCCGTCCCGTTGTACGCGCGCCGCCCCGCCGCGTCGCCCGCCGCGGCCAGCCACTGCGTCGCCACGAACTGAACGACGTTGAACCCCTTCGCCGCCCGGTCTTCCAGGTAGGTTTCCCACTCTTCCGCCGTGCTCTTCAGCGGACCATTCCAAGCGGTATCGCCCAGCCAGAAGAATGGTGTGCCATCGGCGTGCTCGAAGTAGCTTCCGCTTTCCGCCACGCGAATCGCCCCGTGCGCATGGAGCGGATTCCCGCCCGCTCCCGCAACACAATCGAATTCGCCGCTCCCGCCGTCGAGCCCTTCGTCCTCCGCGCAGTGCGATTGCCACGTCCACTTCCCCGCAAGATCCGGCGAAAAACGCACCAGCCAGTCGCGCCCACCATCCCAGAACCCTTGCGCAGTCCGCCGCTCGCCGGATTCGTGAACAAACTCCGCTTGCACACGCACACCGGACACCGGATCGTCATGCTCGGTTGAGGCGCACAGTTCTATTTCGAAACGGCCCCATCGCGATGTCATGAGTGAGCCGCGTTCTTCGTGCGATACCGCATTGTGTAGAACACCGCGAAAACGTACGCCACAAATCCCATGGCGTACGCAGGCTGCAAGCCGACCGTGTCCGCCAGTTTCCCCTGCAACACGGGAAGCACCGCGCACCCCACGAATCCCATAGTGAGCAATCCCGATACCTGCCCCGTCAAATCGCCCATGTTCTCGATCGCGATGGCGTATAGCGTCGGGAACATGATGGACACGAAAAATCCGATGGCCGTCACCGCAACGGCTGCCGGCATTCCCTTGGCCAACACCGCCACCGCCAGGCACGCCATCGCGCCCAGCAGGTGATATACCAGATGCGTCGCAGGACTGATCTTCTTCTGGACCCACGATGCCACCATCCGCCCCAGAGCGAAGACCGCGAAGTACACCGTAAACATGCGTTGCGATTGCGGCGCGGTAAACCCCGCGATTTCCGGATCCTCCAGGTAGTTGCGGTAGAACCCGAACAGCCCCGCCTCCGTCCCCAGGATCAGTAAGATCGCCACGAAGCCCAGCACCGCCCTCGGATGGGACCAAAGGCTGCCCGTTACCGGCGCCGTATTCGTCGCCTGGAAGCTCTCTGAAATGTCCACGTTCTTCATCGCCAGCGTCGCCAACGCAACGCCGGCCAGCACCACGGCCAGCACCAGGAACAGTCCTTCGATGTAAGGTAGCTTGCCGGCTACGGTCACCACCGCCGCCGGAATTATGAACGAAATTGTGGCCGGCGCGATGATCTGCGCGAACGCCCCCAGCGCATTCCCCAGATTCAAACGGCTCGAAGCATCCCTGGCCGGGCCCAGCGCCGAGAGCAGCGGATTCCCCGCCACCAATTGGAAATTGAAACCGATGCCTATGGTCAGGAACCCCAGCAGCATCACCCCGTACTGCCCCCCTCGCAGCCCCGGAATCAGCAGCAGAGTCCCCGCCGAAAATAGCGCCGTCGCAATCGTCAGGCACCTCTTGTAGCCGATGTACCGTAGCAGATAGCCGATTCCCACCGCCAGCACGAATGGGATGTTCTTGGCGAACATCGTGTACATCTGCTCCTGGTAGTTCAGCTTGAAATACTCCTTGATCTCCGGCAGGAAGACACCCTCGAAGCACAGCGTCATGCCGCAGAAGAAGTAGATGAAGTAGATCATGTACAACATCGGCGGCGACTTCATATTTGGAACTCCGCCGCCATGGCCGCCGTGTGTTTCTTCCAGGTTTCCACCAGGCGGTCGTAGAAGGGATATCCCGCGCAATCGTCGATCGCGTTGTGGCTGGTCAGCCACTCGACGCACCGCCGCGCACCCTCTTCGTACTTCACTGTGTACCGGAAACCCAACTCGCGCTTGGCCTTCGAATTGTCGTAGATGATGTTGTGCCGGAAGTTCTCCATGCACCACTCCGATTCTTTCGGAGCCAGCCTGCTCAACAGGTCCGTGGGGATGTATACGAAGTCCGGCTCCGGGGCGCCCATCAGGCGCGCGATGGTCCGCCAGATGTGGTTCTGCGCCATCCACTCATCGCCGGTCACGTTGTAGGCCTGCCCGTAGGTCCGGGTATTGCCGATTGCGCCAACGAACGCGCCCGCCGCGTCGTCGCGGTGCGTCGCCACCGACACCGTGGTACCGTCGCCGTGCAGTATAAACGGCTTGCCCTTGCGCAGACGGTCCAGGTGATACTTCTGCCCGCCGAAGCTGTGGATCCCCGGACTCCACGTGTCGTTATACGTATAAGCCGGCCGGATCACCGTCAACGGGAAGTCCCCGCGGCGATGGGCCTCCCACAGGATCTTCTCGCACTCTACCTTTTTGTAGCCGTAGGGAAAGCTCGCCAGCGCGCACAGTTCGCCGTTCTCTTCGCTCACCGGGTACGTCCGCGGCGTTTTCGAGTAAACGTCCACCGTACTGCAAAAGATGAATTGGGCCGCGCGCCCCCGGAAGACCTCCACGTCGCCCGCCGCGTCCGCCGGCTCGTAACACACCATGTCGATGACGCAGTCCCATGGCGCTTCGTCCGCCAGAGCCGCCTGAAACGCGGCCCGCTGCGTGCGATCTCCCAAGATCGTCCGCACGTCAGCGCTCCATTCCGGCTTGCGCTCTCCCCGGTTGAAGTGCGTCAGGTCAACGCCCCGCGCCATCAATTCCCGGCTGATCGCCGTGCTGATGTTCCCCGTTCCGCCGATAATCAGAACTCTCATGTGCACCCCATGGAATCAAACTCCATCTTCGGATGGACGCGCGCCGGTTTTCTATGACGATTGCGCCGAATCCTCCGAGAAAACTCTCATTCTGCGCCTTTTCACAGAAACTTTGAGAGGATTCTTCTATCGGGCCACCCGGCGCCGGCCGTACCCTGGCACTGTATGTCCAGCCGATTGCCCTTTCTCCTGGCGCTTGCCGTCGCGCCGCCCGCACTGGCTCAGTTCCTCGCGAAGGCATGGCGATGTCCGTCCGCCGCGACGGCGAACTGGTCCTCGACTTCCCCGCCGTAAACGCGATTCCGCCGCGCCCCGGGGGCCAGCCCAGGCCCACCCGTCTACGCAGTTTTAAGGACGCCGGCGGCACTCTCACCCTCGATTACGAGGGCGCCCGCACCGAACTCCGTCCTGGCGCCGACAGCGTCGCCGTCACCACCTGGTTCTATCAGCCCGGTCCCGAAACTCTGGCCGCCCTGCGGTGGCGTATCGATCCCGCCGGCCAGTGGTACGGGGGGGCTTTCCAGGGTCTCAACGACGAGCACGTCCTCCCCCTCAACCAGGCCCGCTTCCGGGTAGACAGCTTCGTGGCGCGCGGTTCCACCCAGGGCACTCCCCTCTGGTACACCACCAAAGGCGCCGGCGTCTGGCTCAGGACGCCGCAGGATTTCCGCTACGCCGTGAACCAAAGCACCAAGGGAGAGCCCGACGGCCTCATCGCCCTCGAAATCCCCGGCGTCTCCTCGCTCAGCTACCAGGTATTGATCCAGCCTAACGGCCGCGAGGTGGTCCGCTACATCCTGCGCGAGATCGGCTTTCCCCATGCCACGCCCCCCGCCGAGTACATGCGCCTCCCCATCTACACCACTTGGGTGGAAAACAAAGGCGGCCTCAATCAGGAGAAACTGCTGGCCTTTGCCCGCAAGATCCGCGAGAGCAATCTGCCCTGCGGCGTCATCGAAATCGACATGGGGTGGGAGACCAAATTCGGCGATCTGGAAGTCGATCTCAAGAAGTTCCCCGACATGAAGGCCATGACCGACGAACTGCACCGCATGGGCATACGCACCACCCTCTGGGTGGCCAACTTCGTCAACGTTGATTCCAAGCCCTTCGCCGAGCACCGCAACGATGGCATGCTGGTCAACGACCTTTCCGGCAACGTCGGGCTCACCGGCTGGTGGGCCGGCTTCGGCAGCGTCTGGGATTTCACCAACCCCCGCGCCGCCGCCGAGTACCGGCGCCGCCTGATGCGTCTTCAGCAACTCTATGGCGTCGATGGCTTCAAGTTCGATTCCGGCGAGGCCAACCTCGTGCCCCGCGATATGCGCACGTTCGTGCCCGTCACACCCCAGGAATATGCCGATTACTTCAACCGCGAAGCTGTGGCATACTTCACGTGGAACGAATCCCGGGTCGGCGTTTACTCCCAACCCACCGGCATCGTGCAGCGCCTGCAAGACAAGCAGTCCTCATGGAGTAACCGCAACGGTCTTGCCGCCATGATCTCGCAGGTGTTCACCGTCTCCCTGCGTGGCTTCTTTTACGTGATGCCCGATATCGTCGGCGGCAACGAGTACGGCCGCGAACCCCTCGATAAGGAACTGCTGGTCCGCTGGGCCCAGGCCTCGGCCCTCATGCCGCTCATCCAGTTCTCCAAAGGGCCCTGGCACTTCGACGAGGAAGCCCTACGCCTTGTGCGCGACGCCAGCCGCCTGCATATCGAGTTCGCACCCTACACGTTCAGCCTCGCCGACCAAGCCCGATCCAACGGCGAACCGCTCGTGGCGCCGCTCTGGTATCACGCGCCCGAAGATGCCAACACGTTCTCCATCACCGACCAGTTCATGCTGGGGCCGAACGTGGTGGTGGCACCCGTCGTGGTCAAAGGCGCCGCGGTGCGCGACATTTATCTGCCCGCTGGCGCCTGGATCGATTACAAAACCAAAGCCCGCCTCACAGGTGGCGCCTGGCTGCGCGCGTACCCCGCGCCGCTGGACACGCTGCCCGTCTTTCTCAAGGACAGCTTTCAGGTGACGCCGACCATTCGGTGACCACACTGTGGTCACGCCCCTATAGTCGAATCAATTACTTACGGGGTTTGGTGACCACATTACGGTCACCGTCCGTCTGTTCGGGACGGCGACTCACCAGTTGAACTTCAGCGCAAACTGCATACGCCGCGGTGTGTTTGCCTGCGAATTCACCAGACCAAAGTTCGACGTGTCCCCCAGGTTGGTATTCGGCGAACCGAATTGGGTCCGGTTCAACACGTTGAATGCCTCGAAGCGCAGATCCAGTTGGCGCTGTTCCGCGATCGCGAACGTCTTGGCCAGCGATACGTTCTCGCTGTACAACGGGAAATTCCGCATCTTTGGATTGTTCCTGGTCATGTTACCTAACCGGTCCCTGGGTTGCAGCGGGAACCATCCCTGGCTGGTGATGGTCGGCGTATCGTTCACCCAGTTCGCTAGGGTGTTCGGCCGGAAGAAGCGGTCCACATTGGGATCGAACTTGTCCCCCTTGATGGGTGCCCGCCAGTCATCAAACGTCGTCACGTACGCCCGGTTGTTGATCGTATTGCTCGGGAACCCGAACGCGCCGCCAAGACCCAGCGGCGTCCCACTGGCATACCGCTGCGTGGCCCCCACGCGCCAGCCGCCGATGACCTGCGACAGAATGCCCGTCCGTAGCCAGTGCTTGCCATGCCCGACCGGCAATTCGTAAACATAATTGACCTTGACGTCGTGCGTACGGTCACTGCCCGATAGCGCCTTGTCCAACCGGCGATTGTACTGGTCCATGGCGCTCGAATTGTTGCCCCACGAAGATTCCGCGTCGGTCAGCAACTTGGAGATTACATAAGACGCGTCCACTACCAGGCCCGCCGCGTACCGCCGCGTCGCTTTCAGCACCAGCGAATGATAGCTGGAGTGTCCGCTATGGTCGCCCCCGCTACTGGTCGCGAGGCTGGTGTATTGCGGATAGGGACGAAGCGCTTGCACCAGTGTCGAACTCACTGGGAACTGCGGGTACGGCAGCGAGAACCCCGCCTGTTGAACCAACTGGTTCTTGTTGTTGAACGCGGTGGTCAGCAGGTTCCTCCCCGCCGCGGTAAACATATTCAGGCTGGCCGGCAGCGTGTTGAAGTTGATCCGGTTGTAGTCCGTTTCGTTCGAAACAAGGTGGGTTCCCACCTGCGCCGCGTAGCCGGCTTCCAGCAGCAGGCCGTGCCCGATCTCGCGCTGCACCGTGAGGTTCCAGGTGATCGGTTCGGGCAGCCGGTTGGCCTCTTGACCCTGCCACCAATCCGCCCCGCCATTGTTGGAAAATGCGGGATCCAGGAACGGCGGTATGGGATACGAGGGCAAGCCTTGCGACAGCTTGAATACCGGCGCAATCCCGCCCGTCTGATCGGTGAAACTCAGAATCTGCGCGAAGCCCTGGAAGTGCGCCGACCCGCCCAGCGTCTTCACCGGCGCGTACGTGACGCCGAAGCCGCCGCGGATTACCGTCTTGCTGGCCGCGCTCCAGGAGAAACTCAGGCGCGGGCCAACCCCTTTGTACCAGCCCGGCGGGATGGTGGAGCGCCCGATGCGTCCAGTCCCCTTTCCGCAGAACACCAGCGCGCCCAACCGCCCCGTGGCGCCGGGGTTCGCCAGCGTCGGATCGAAGTCCGCGCATTGATCTCCGGAATTGGTGGTCGGCAAATTGAATTCATAACGCAGTCCCAGGTTGATGGTCAGGTTTGGCCGCACCCGCCAGTCGTCCTGCAAGTACATCGCCTGATACCGCCATTGCATCCCCACAAACCGCGGCGTGGTGACGTTGCCGGAGTTGGCCTCGCCCAGCAGGAAACTCGCAAAGCCGGAACCGGTGTAGTTGGTGTTCGGCAGCGCCGTGTTGCCAGATCCGAAATTGGCCCCCCCGGAGACGTTCTGCTGGCCTACGGCGTTGTACGGCGTATACTCCCACTGGTACCCCGCCTTGAAGAAATGCTTGCCCATATTCAGGCTGATGTCATCGTGGAAAGAGTAGGTCGGGTTCTCCGATCCGTTGTACCCATATCCGCCCCACTGGCCGAAATCACCGGTCCCGAGCAGGGGAAGGTTGATGTCGCAATTGGGCACGTTCGGCATGCAGATTCCCTTGGCCTTCCAGCCGCCGCCCCACGCGATTGGCAAGTTGGAGTCAACGAAGTTATTGATCCCGAAATAGAACCGGTTGTGAACCCGCGGGCCGAAGGTGTGGTCCCAGCTGCCGCGATACACGGGCGATTTGTCGCTGACGCTGTTGAAGCCGTTCATGATACCCGGGATGCCCGTGGGCCCGGTCGGTCCCGGCACGGTTTCTTTCTTGTTGTAGCCGATGTAAGCCGAGAACCGGTTCTTCTCGTTCAGCACATGGTCGAACTTCACGCTGTATTTGTTGTTCGGATTCACCGAAGTGCCGCTCTGGTAGTAATTCTCCAGCCAGTACTGCGGGGTCCCCGGGACCACATCCTTACGCAGGCCCGTCAGCGTGTTCTTGGCAATCTCCAGCATCTTGACGCTGAACGGGTCGAACCGGCTCACCGGAATCTTGTTCCCCGGGAAGGGCAGGCGTGTGTAGTTGTTGATCGAAGCATCATAGGTTGTGGTGGAGGGGTCGTACACCGTGTAGCGGTAGTAATTCCCGCTCGCGTCCTTGTTGCGGCTGACGTCGTTCGTGAAATCGCCGGTGTAGACTTCCGGCGGAGGCAGCGCGATCGGGCTGGTAGATCCGCCCACGCGATTGCGGAACCCCTCATAGGAGAAGAAGAAAAACGTCTTGTCTTTGCCGTTATAGAGTTTCGGAATCCGCACCGGGCCGCCCACCGTGGCCCCGAAATCGTTTTGCCGGTAGACCGGCACCGTCGCGTTGAAGAAGCCCCGCGCGTCGAACGCGTCGTTGCGGATGAAGTCGAAGACGGTGCCGTGGTACTGGTTGGTTCCCGATTTCGAAATGAAACTCACCACGCCGCCCCCGGCGCGCCCGAACTCCGCCTTGAACCCGTTGGTCTCCACCCGGAACTCCGTGATGGCTTCCAGCGCCGGCGCATTCACCGCCGCCCACTGAGTGGAGCCTCCCCGGTTGGTGTTGGCGGAAGTGCCGTCCAGCGTCACCGCCCAACTGCCCGCCTGCCCGCCGCCCACCCGGAAGTCCTGGTCGCCGCCGTTGGCGCCGGCCGTGAGCGCCGCCAGGTCGAAGGGGCTGCGCATATTGCCGCTGACCACCGTGGGCAGGGATTCAATCAGCTTGTTGGAAATCTCGTTCTGGATCTTGGCATCGTCGGTTTGCAGCGTCATGCCCTGTGCCGAAACCTCCACCGATTGCTTTACGCTGCCGATCTCCAGTTTTGTGTCGAGCCGGACGGTATTGCCGGCCAGCGCGAGGGCAGCGTAAACTCGCCGGCCTCGTTCGTGCTCGCCTTCGCAGTGACGTTGGTCGCCGCATGGGTGGCGGTAATCCTCGCACCGGGGATGACCGCGTTGCCCGCATCGCGCACCGTACCTGTGATCATGCCGCGATCGCTTTGCGCGAAAGCGGCGTACGAAATCAGCGCCAGCGCCAAGCATGGCAAGATCCGGCGTAACGTGGATCGAAGCATAGTTAAGACTCCCTTTAGCTGAAAGTTGTGGACCTATTCCATAGTCTTGCGCCTGTGGCCTGGGTTCAGCGCAGTTCCTGAGTTCCCGCCGCTGCCATGACGCCGTCGAAAACCACCTTCCGCGTCTCATTCGGCTTCAACCAAACCCACCGGATCAGATCTTGTTCGCCGGCCTGCAGTTCCACTTTGCCCAGACCCGCCGCGGCGCCATTTACCACAGTGGCCGTCGCGGAATAGGGTTTGCCCGCCACGGGCGCTTCCGCCGCGCCCAACGCTGTACACCGCGCGTCCAGCAGCGCCGCACCGGCATCGCGAATCTCCTGACGCCTCACGTTATTCATCACAATCGACGCGCCCTCCCCAGCCGTAGGAGGAAAACGCATGCCGTCCACGCTCACGTCCTCAATATCGTCAAGGATCATCATCGGGCGCCAATCCCGCTCCAGCGCCGTCAGCCGGACGTTTTCGAACAGGAGGTTCTTCAGGTGGCGCGCGGTCAGTCCCCATGCCGGCAACGGCCGGTGCTCCGCCTTCAGCGCGGGGTCGTCTTTCGTGTATTCAATATTGATGTCGCGCAAGACTACGCGCTGCACCGGGTCGTCCTTGCTCTCCAACAAAATGCCTCCGCGGTATACGCCCGTGGCCGAAATGCGATTGAAAATAATCTCCCCGCCCTTGTTGTTCTTGTTCATCGTCAGCCGGAACGGCGTCGCCGGATTGCGCATGGTGATATCTGAGATCAGTACGTCATCCAGCGCTCCTTCCGACGGATCCCATGACCCCGGTTGCAGGTAGATTCCGGCCAGCAGGTTGTACCGGTTGGATGTGCGGTGCGGATGCAGGCCCGGACCGTAGATGAGCGAATTCTGGATAATCAGCCCCTTGGCCGGCCCGATCACGCGGATGCCGTTACACGAACTGTTCAACACGCACTGCGTAATCAGAACGTTTTCCCAGTAGCGGCCCGCAATCGCGTCGTCGCCCGTATAGAGTTGGCACCCCGAGATCACCACATTCTTGCACCAGCGCAGGTGAATGCCGTCCCATCCGCCCGTGGCCTTTACGTTCTGGATATTCACCTCATCGGTCCATTCGATCAACATCGCGTAGTTGGCCGCGTCCTTGAAATGGACGTCGCGGATGGTCAGGTTCTTCGAACTCCCCGCCACCAGGGCGTGCGGACCGCGCATGCGCTCTTCTCCCCTCGGATCGTTGACCTTGTTGCCGTCGATGATGCCTTCGCCGCTGATGCCCACGTTCTCCACACCAGAGATCAGCACCAGGGCATTTTGCCAGCGGGGACTTCGCGCCTCGAACGATCCGGCGGGCGGATTGTAGTTCTTGTACTGCGTGAGGTCGCTGGTCCCCAGCAGTCGCGCGCCAGCATCCAGCCGCAGCATCACGTTGGATTTCAGCACCACCGTGCCGGAAAGGTAAGTTCCCGGAGGCAACAGCACCTGCCCGCCGCCGGCCGCGGTGCAAGCGTCAATGGCTTTGTTGATCGCGGCCGTGTCCAGGGTCTTTCCATCCCCCGTCGCGCCGAAATCGCGCACGCTATAGACGCCGGATGCGGAAAACGCCGCGCCCGCCGCGAGCAAAAAGGTGGGGATCCAAACGATCTTCATGCCAGTGCTCCTGGTCTGCCACGATCATGGTAATCAGGATCTGCGAGTCCGGTATATAAGGATTGCGCCGGAACCTCTGACTATAGTGCCACTCGCGCTGCCTAAGCACGATGTTCAGACTTTTCGGTCCAATCATCATAGATTGCACGCCTACTGGAGTGTAATCTAACCCCAGGTAGAGCCTTGTGCGATCAAAAGGAGTAATTACAAAATGACTCGAACCGCTTTCAGACTGTCGATCCTGTCGCTCTGCGCCGCCTCGCTCTGGGCGCAACCGCGCAATCGCGTACTTCTGCCGCAACCGGCGGGTTTGAAACCGGTCGAAGACCTCTCCAGCGGGTCGAGCCCGATTGTCATCTCCGAAGGCGCCGTCCAGGTTGCCTTCCAGCGCGAGGCCAACCGTCTGAAATTGGTGCGGATCCAGAGCCCGGGCGAGACTCCCTTCGCCCAGGGTGGGTCCGTCGGGAACCCTCTCGCCGTCGTCGTGCCCGGCGGAAAATACAAAGGCGTTTACGGCATGGACACGTTCCGCGTGAACCGCTTGTTCACCGGTCCGCGCCGCCTGCTGGCGTTCGTCGAGCACGATAGCATGCCCATGCAGATCTCGCTCGATATCAGCGTGGAGGGCAACGTCATCACCTGGCTGGGGCAGGCATTATGGAACGGCAGCGAAAAAGTGGAAGCCGATATCTACTTCCCGCTGCTCTCTCGCATTCGATTCGACAGCACGGAGAAGGACCGCGCCATCTTCGCCCAGACCTCAGGCTCCGTGCGCGGACCGCTGGGCACCGTGAACTACAGTCAGCCCTACCTGGGAAGCCTGTCCGCCCCTGTCTTCATGGTGGATGGCGGCAATCGCGGCCTCGCCGTGCTCGACGATAACCGCGCCGATTTCGCCGTGGATCCGGGCGCCGCGGCGCGCCGCGTCTACCTGGTCGGCAACACTTTTCCCTTGCCCGCGCGGATGGCGCCGGGCGGCGACCAGGGGCCGTTCCTGGGCGTTTCCCACACACGAGTTTTCCGTCCGATCGGCGATTTCGGTGGCGAGACCGCCTACAACAGCGCTGAGGCACAGGACCCGCCCTATATGAAGAAACTCGGCGACGCGGTGGATCTGGGCCCGGTGCGCAGTTACGCCTATACCGGCAACTGGAAGACCGGTGCGCTTTGGCTGCGCGCCGCGCGGCAACACATGCCCATGCGGGTTTCGCCGGCGCGTTGGTATCGGGAGACCACGTTCATTTCGGAAAGCGGTGTGGATGGCCTGGCCCGGCAGGGAAAGACGATGCTCGAACTGCCGCGCATTCTGGAGGGCAGGAAATCCGGTGGAGCCGATCTCTTGCACCTCACCGGCTCCCACGACGGGGAACTGCTGGGCGTCGAAGCCAACTGGCAAAACCGCGGCGACTATTTCTTCGCCGCGCAGAACTTGGGCGGCTTCGACGCCCTGCGCCAGGGCATCGAGACCGGCCATCGCCAGGGCGGCCATTTCCTGTTCTACGTCGAAGGCATGATCGTCTGGAAACGCGGACGCATCGGCCGCTCCCAGGGCGAGGACTGGGCGCTACTCAATGCCGACGGCACACCCACCGAGCACTACCGCGGCTTCTGGCACGCCTGTCCGGCGCATCCCGGCTACCAGGATTGGCTGGCCAAAACTCTGGCGGAGATCGTGCGCACCACCGGCGTCGATGGGTTCTTCATCGATTCCACCCTGGCCACCTACAACCACCGCTGCTTCAACCCCGCGCACAAGCACCCGCACCCGGATGTCTGGAACTGGGGCGTCCGCCAGATG
>JAPKZC010000087.1:7352-11568 GCA_026394025.1 Candidatus Solibacter sp. | reverse complement strand
GCGGTGGGGGTTCCTTCGTCGGTGGCAGTAGTTCCCTGGTCGGCGGTGGATCGGTCACCGGATCCCAACCGGCCTATCCCGGCCAGCCCAGCTATCCCGGCCAAACCCTCCCCGGCCAGCCCGGACCGCCGGTCAACTCCCAAATCGGCGGAGTCTCGCCGTACCCCATTCAGCCGGGGTCGAACGGCGTTCCTCCCGGCTTTCCCCAGCCCGGCATGGCAGCCGGCCAGGGCAACGCGGCGGCCGATATGATCCGCAATATCCTGACCACTCCCCGCCCGGGTGGCATCCCGCAAAGCAGTCCCGGAGGCCTGACCATCGGCGGCGGCATCGCCGGCGTAGCCAGCAACGCCGAAGGCGAGGGCGTCAAGCTCTACAACGACCGTTCCTTGTACCAGGAGTGGGAGTTCATCTACGACGCGTCAAAGCAGAAGCAGATCCCCAATCCCAACGCCACCGGCGCCGGCGGAACCCCAGCCGACCGCATGAACCAGGGCACACAACCCCCAACCCCCGGCATCGGCCCCCAACCAGGCCGACAGCCCGGCCGGTGAGCTATCGTCCCAGAAATTCCTCGTAGATTTCCCCCATCGTCCGTGCCGCTTGCTCCCGCGTGAAATGCTCCTCGATCCGTCGCTCCGCTCTCGCCCCCAAACGGCGCCGGTATTCGGGACCGTCCAACAACCGCACCAACCGCTCCGCCAGCGCCTCGGCATCCCCCACCGGAAACAGCAGCCCCGTCTCGCCATCCGCCACCAGTTCCGGATTCCCGCCCGTATCCGACGCCACCGGACAGCAACCGCACCCCATTGCTTCCATCAGCGAATTGGACAGCGCTTCCGATAGCGAGGGCAGGACGAAGATATCCATCGCCCGCAACCACGGCGCCACATTCCGTTCCGCCGGCTGGAAGTGGCAATCCCCATCGCCGCCCGCCTCTAGCTCCGCCAGCATCGGCCCGCTCCCCACAATCACCAACTTCACCCCCGTGTGCGCCGCTCTCACCTTCCGAAATGCCGCCATCAGCGTGCGCAGCCCCTTCTCCGGCCGCAGCGCGCAGACCGTCCCGATCACCGCCGCCGCTTCACCCCACGGCAGTGCCGCGCGTTCCCCTTCCCGCCGGAACACCCTGGTATCTAATCCGTTGTAAGCCAGCCGCACCATCGAAGTTGGCACCCCGTCCTGTTCCGCCAGTTCCCGCGCCACCGCCCGCGAATTGACCACAATCCCGTCCACAATTCTGTCCGTCAACCGCAGCAGATGCCGAGTCACCCCCGGCGTCAGATCGCGATGCGCGCGCATGCTGGAAAGCACCACCGGCGTCCGGTACCAGCGCGCCACCGGCACCGCGAACAGGTCCAGCGGCACGTCGAACGCATGCACCAGCCCGACTCCATGGCGCTCCAGGTACGCCCCCATCCGCCGCGCGCCCGCCACCGCGGAGCGCGACACCAGCGACCGCACGCCCAGTTCCAGAATCGGCACCCCCGCCTCGCGCAATTCGCCGGCGCGGAACCCGCCGTCCGTGAAGCAGCCCACGTGAGGCTCGAACCGCTCGCGGTCCAGCGCGAGGGCAATCTCCGCCAATTGCCGCTCCGTGCCGCCCAAACCCAACTCCCGCGCCATCAGCAGAACCTTATGCCTCACAATGCCATAATGAAACAAACTGACCCATGAACGAGCAAGTTCTTAGCCGTGTCCGCGAAATCGCCTCCGACGTTCTACAGGCCGACGTCACTCCCGAATCTTCCCCGGAGACCATTGAGAGCTGGGATTCCGTGCAACACTTGAACCTCGTGCTGGCTATTGAAGAGGAATACGGTTTCCAGTTCCTGCCCGAGGAAATGGACCAGGCGAAGACCGTCGGGTGTTTCGCCCGCCTCGTCTCCGCCAAGCGCGGCGCCTGATGCCTCTCCAGATTCTGCCCTACGCGCCGGAAGCCGTTCCCGCCGTCCGTGAGTTCAACCAAAGGCTGTTGGCTGGTGGCGCAGCGGGCGATCAGCGGTTTCCCGAAACGCCCGACCCCGGCTGGATGCCCGGCATGGAACTCTTTCTGGCGCTGGAAGAGAGCCGGGTGCGAGGCGGCTACATCTTGCGCCGTCAGGTGTTCTCCGTTGACGCCACCGCCGTCCCCGCGGCCCACTACCGCCTGCCCCTCTCCGAAGGCGTCGTCAACCGCGCCTACGCCATGCTTGGCCTGCGCATGGTGCGCGACGCTCTATCCCGTGAACCCCGGCTCTACGCCCTGGGAATGGGCGGGTGGGACAAGCCCCTCCCGCAGATGCTCAAACGCCTCGGTTTTGCCATGTGCGCCGTCCCGTTCCACTTCAAAGTGGTCCACCCCGCGCGATTCCTGCGTAACATCCGCGCGCTTCGGACCAGCCCTCTGCGCAGCGCTGCGCTCGATGCCGCCGCCTTCACCGGCGCCGGTTGGCTGGGCATGAAGGCCCTCGGCCTGGCCACTCCATCCGCCCGCCGCCTGCCGCCCGTGCCTGTAGATCTCGCGCCCGCTTTCGCCCCATGGGCCGACGAAGTTTGGGATCGCTTGCGCCCCGCCTACGCCCTGCTTGCCCAGCGCGACGCCGCCACCCTGGACCAACTCTATCCACCCTCCGACCCGCGCTTCCTCCGCGTGCGTGCCGCCGGAGGTTGGGCCGTCCTGCTGGACACGCAGATGCGGAACCACAAGCAGTTCGGCGACATGCGCGTCGGCGCCATCGTGGATTGCCTGGCCCCGACGGAATCCGCCGTCAGCGTCGTCCGGGCCGCCGCCAGCCTCCTGGAGCAGCGCGGCGTCGATATGATCGTCTCCAACCAGTTGCACTCCGCCTGGTCGCGCGCCTTGCTCGAATGCGGCTTCCGCCATGGCCCATCCAACTATCTGCTGGCCCTTTCGCCCGCCTTCGCCCAAGCTGCCGGCGGCGCCAGCCGCCACCAGTTCCACATCAATCGCGGTGACGGCGACGGTCCAATTCATCTCTAATAGAGAGAGACACCATGCAGGCGCTTGCCATCATGTACCACGACGTCGTGGAGAACGGCGATTTCGAGTCCAGCGGTTTCTCTGGCGAAGGCGCCCACGTCTACAAGTTGCGCCACCAGGATTTCGTTCGCCACCTCGATGCCATCGCCGCCGCCACCTCTGCCGTGAGCACCGTGCATAAACTCGAAGGGCGCCCCGTCCTGCTGACCTTCGACGATGGCGGCGTGAGCTCCCATCACCCCATCGCGGACCTGCTCGAAAGCCGCGGCTGGCGCGGCCATTTCTTGATCACTACGGACCGTATCGGCACACCCGGGTTCTTGACCGAAGCGCAACTGCGCGAACTCGACCGCCGCGGGCACATCGTCGGCAGCCATTCCTGCTCGCATCCCACTCGTATGGCGGTACTGACTCGTGCCGAGCTGGACCGCGAGTGGCGGCAGAGTATCGCCCGCCTCTCCGCGGTGCTTGGCGATGCCGTGAAGGTGGCTTCCGTTCCCGGCGGATATTACTCGCGCGAGGTGGCGGAATCGGCCGCCGAGGCTGGCATCGAAGCCTTGTTCACCTCCGAGCCCACCGCCCGGGTCGCCATGCTGAACGGCTGCCGGGTGCTTGGCCGCTACGTGGTCCAGCGCGGTATGGAGCCGCGGTGGTCGGCCGGTTTCGCCGCCGGCAGTCCCTCTTATTGTTGGCGCCAGAGCGCCCTGTGGAAAGCCAAGCGCGTCGCCAAATCCCTGGGCGGTAAAACCTACCTGCAACTGCGTCAGGCCATCCTCGATAGGAAGGCATGAGATGCGCCTTCTCTACGCGCTCATCCTCGCTGCCGCTGCCTTCCCTCAATCCGTCCCCCTGAAAGATCGCGTCCTGATCCTGGTGAATGACCGCGTGCCCGAAAGCGTCTCCGTGGGCCAGTACTACGCCGCCAGGCGGAACATCCCCACCGCCAACATCCTCCGCCTCAAAACCCTTGCCACCGAACAGATCTCGCGGGAAGAGTACCAGGAGCAGATCGAAAACCCCGTGCGCAAGTTCCTGGACGCCAATGGCGGCGCCATGCGCAAGAAGATCCTCTACATCGTCCCCACCTACGGCGTGCCCCTGAAGATCGCCCAGCAGTTTGCCGTGGATTCGGTGCTCGCCGCGATGTACGCCGGACACGAAGACCTGAAGCCCCCGCTGCGCAATCCCTACTCCGCGCCCACCGGAAGCCGTCCCCCGCATTTCGCCGAGTGG
>JAPKZC010000087.1:0-7315 GCA_026394025.1 Candidatus Solibacter sp. | reverse complement strand
TTCGCCGTCACCCGCCTCGACGGACCGAGCGCCGAAATTGCCAAAGGCCTGGTCGATAAGGCCATCCAAGCCGAGACCTCGCTCACCCTGACCAGCGGTATCGCGTACTTCGATTCACAGGGAACCCGCCAGCCAAAGGAATGGCAGTACGCCATCGACGCGGAGATCAAAGCCGCTTCGGAATTGAGCCGCAAGACGGGCTTTCATACCGTGCTGAACGTCCAGGCTAGCGCCCTCTGCGGATGTATGTTTCCGCCGCCGCCCCAATATTTCCATGACGCCGCCAAACAGCAGGTCGCCGTCAGCGCGGTCGGCGCCACCGCTGCCGCTGCCTGGACGTTCCCGCCCGTTCCCGAGGGAGATTTCATGTTTAAGGTGGCCGATGGCGCCATTCAGAATACCGGCAACAGCATCACCCTCACCCTGGGGACTTCCTCGGACAAAAGCCGCGTCCGCCTCTTCTATCCGTTTGTTCCCTACAAGCAATGGAATACCAGCGACGAAATCGTACTTGAAAAAATCGTGGATGGCGTGGTGGCCGCACGCATCGCCGTACCCGTCAAGAACGAAGAAAAAGCGATGAACCAGTTTGGCTGGTTGCGGCTTTCGGTACGTAAGGCGCGCCTTGCCGTGTATCGTGACGGTGTCGAGATCGCTGCCGTGGACGATAAAAGCGGCAAGCCGGTCAACCTGGAAAAAGCCTCGCTGAGTGCCAACTGCTGGAGTTTCTCCATCAAGGGTCTCACCGTGACCGATGCCGCCGGCGCGCCCGTCTGGGACGACAAATTCTCCGCCGACAGCACGGCGCGTTACCAGTGGCAAACTTCGCCCCGTCCCGGACTCAACGCCTTGTGGGTCTGGGGGTGGTACGGCATGGCGTTCGACGCCTACCGCTTTGTGCCCGGCGGCGTGGGCGCTCAACTTACCTCCTTCACCGCTGCCACCATCCGCACTCCCATCAATGCCGACCCCAAAATGTACAGCCATACCGCCGTCCGGTGGGCAGGAAACTGGGTGCCGCGCATGCTGGAGCAGGGCGTCACCGCAACCTGGGGAGCCGTCGCCGAACCGTACGCCACCTACTACGCCCCCGGCGGCAACGTCTTTGACCATCTTTGGGCCGGATACAATTTCGGTGACAGCTTCTACATCGCCCAAAACGCCGTGCGCTGGGTGATGGTCGCGGTCGGCGATCCGCTCTACTCCCCGCGCCTGTTCGCCCGCCCCAATCCGAGCCGAGACCGTTAAGGGAACGGTTGCCCGCCCGTGCCGGTCGCCCCACAACGCCATGCTACATTAAGGCGACGTGCCCAACCTTTCTGCCGTCCTACGACATTTTCCAGGCCAACGAATCCTGACTATCGGCGATGTGATCCTGGACAGGTACTGGTGGGGCGAGGCGTCGCGCCTGTCCCCGGAAGCCCCGGTTCCCGTGGTCCGCAAACAGCGCTCCACCGTCCGGCCCGGCGGAGCGGCCAATACGGCGGCCAACCTTGCCGCACTCGGAGCCGTGCCGCTTCTCGTCGGCTTGGTGGGAACCGACCGTGCAGCCGTGGAACTTCAGGACGCGTTGCTGGAATGCGGCGTGGGCGTTGACTCCCTCATCTCCGAAACCACACGTCCCACCACCACCAAGACCCGCGTGATCGCATCCCACCAGCAGATTGTGCGCGTGGACGAAGAGGACGTCGCCCCCATCTCCCGCGAAACTGAAGAGCGTGCGCGGATCGTGATTGCCGAATGCCTTGAAGCCGCCAGTGCCGTCGTGGTCTCCGACTATGCCAAGGGCTTCCTCAGCCCGACGCTGCTCAACTTTGCGATCGCCGCCGCGGGCCGCGCCGGCAAGCGCGTCTTCGTCGATCCCAAAGGCGCGGACTACAACCGCTATCAGGGCTGCTTCCTCATGAAGCCGAACCGTCTGGAACTCAGCATCCTCACCGGCTTGCCGGCGCGCAATCACGAGGAAACCCTGCTCGCCGGCAGTCGCTTGTCGGCTCTCATGCCGGGCGCCATGATTCTGGTGACTGAAGGCGCCGATGGCATGACCCTGTTTGCCGATTCCAGGCCGGTCGAACATCATGCCCCCGCTCCGCGGCAGGTCTACGACGTCACCGGCGCGGGCGATACCGTACTGGCCACCCTGTCACTGGCGATTGCCGCCGGGGCATCGTATCGCGACGCCATGAAACTGGCCGCCGAAGCCGCTGCCATTGCCATCGGCACCATGGGCACCGCCACCGTGAAACTGCTTCAGTTGGAAACCGCCTTAAGTGACGTTCACGGGATCCGTTCCCAGACCTTGTAGCCCGGCTGGTCATACAGAATCCGGTACCGTTCCTTGAGCATATTGGTTTCACATTCGAAAACGTTCGGAGTTGTCTTGGCGAGTTCCTGAATGCTGTCCTCAAGGCTTTGACTGGCCACGATAATCTCTGCCGTCTTGCCGCTGCGACAGCCCAGCCAGACGTCGTCGATCAGGCGGTCGCGCATACCGAGGCCCCACACAAGTTCGGCCGGTCCGAACATGGTCGTCGAAGGAGAGGTCCGCGCCCTGAGAAATGATATGACCGGCAAGTAACTCTTATGGAAGTTATCCAGGAAAATGTAGCGTGCATCCCGTGCGAGTTGAAGACCGGCCAGTAGGCAGACACAGCCCAGGAGCAGCCACCGGGAGGAGGGACGGTGATTCCAGCACCAGTGAACCCACAGGGCCAAGACTACGGTGAACAGGGGGACCGTGTACACCAGGTAAGATTCGTTCTTGTAGGACTCAAACAGAGCGAAGTACAGAAAGTAAAGAATAGCGATGGCGAGGAGGGTACCGTATCCTCGTCGTGTACGGAATTTCTTTTCCCATAACCCACCGGCCACAGCGGCCAGGTAAGCGAGTAGAATCAGCCCGAAAATGCGTGCGCTCGGGCGCGCCCACGATGCAAAGCCGTAGTGTTCAAGATAGCGCTGCTTTATTTCGAACGACAATGCCGCCCAGGGGTGGGCCAGGCCTACCCACCGGCCTGCCGCGGCGCCTCCCAACTGAGCTCTAAAGTCGTCTGGCGCTTGCAGGACATAAAGGGACCATGCTGCGCCCATCGCAAGGAAAGGTATGCCGGCGAGCGGGATGTGCCGGAATTTCAAGCGGTGGCGATCGTAACTATACGCGAACCCGGCCAGTCCCAGGAGGGCCAGAACACCTCCATTTGGGTGGGTGAACAAAGCCGCGCCAGCCAGTGTGGAACCCGCGAGCACTGCGTAGCCGAACTTGTAGGTGCGCAAGGCCAGGTAAACAGCCAGTGCCGCACTTGCCAAACAGAACGCCATCATGTCCATCCGGCCGTCCGCGGCGCGGTTGAGGTAGACGTTATCGCACGCAAGCAGGAAAACGGCCAAGGACGCTGCCGACCATTCACCGGAAACCTCCCACACGACGAAGAACCAGCACAACAGAGCGATCAGACCCCACGTAATGGAGAGTGCCCGGACCGAAAAAAGTGAAAACCCGAAGAGCTTATACCAGCCGGCCGTGGCCAGGAAATGCAGGGGCATTGCCCAGTAAGTGTGGCGATCAATGCCGGTCAAACGAACACTCTTCCAGGTCGTGCTGGAGGGTTCGAGATTGGACGTCCCCATGTGGCCATAAGTAATCAGGTTCCAGCCCGGTGAAGCATACCATGTTTCATCACCCCAGGGACTCTTCGTGAGGGCCGTGCTTGCGGCGAGTGTCAGGTAAACAGCAATACCGGCACTAACTCCAAGGAGGCGTCGCACTCTAACTGCATCTCCTGCCGACTGCATAAATCTCGCCCAGGTAGATGGGAATCGTGATCTTTCCGAGAGGCCCCCGGGCCAGCCTTAATCCAAATGAACTTCCAGGAATATTGTGTTGCGCCAGGCGGTACAGTATGTACCCGGCCGAGAACGAGCTTGGCCGCTGACCGAATCGAAGCCACTCAAGGCCCGCCTTCTGTCCACAGATCGTCAGACTGTTCCGATTGAAATAGTTGACGTGCTCGGCAAGTAACAGCGGCCAGCGTTTTCCCAACAGGCGTGCCTCTTTACTGTCGAGATTGGGGACGTTAAGGTAGAGATGGCCCTGTTGTTTGAGCAGCGATTGGCACCGGGCAAGAAACCCGACTGGGTCTGGCACATGCTCCAGGACGTCCCAGATCGTGATCGCGTCAAAGGATTCTTGAGGGAGGTCGCTTTCTTCCAACGTCCCGCAATGAACCTGGCCGATGCCAGCAAGCTCGGTCGCCGCCGTCGAATACAGTTTCTCGGAGGGCTCGATGCCCTCTACCGCCCAACCTGCGCCGGAAGCCATCTTCAGGAAGAGACCAGAAGCGCATCCTACATCCAGCATGCGCCCGGGGGGCTGATGGCGCTGAACAATCCGGAGATGCCTTAATGCGGTTTTGGTGCGGCCGGCAGCTTCAGCTTCGTAGACCTGCGGGTCCATGCGCCGATAGAGATCGGCCATCTCCCGATCTGTAGACCGGACCTGCCGAAAACCGAAGCCGCATAGAGTACACCTGAGAATCCGGCCGTGCGAAATCGCCTTTCGCGAAGACCCGAAGGAAGCGGCATCAAGTATTTCCGTCCCGTCATCGAGAAACAACTGGAGTTGCTGGGAGCCGCAGAGAACGCACGAAACCTGACTCATGTTGGTCCCCGGCGCGCGACATCGTCGGCAACTTCCACCACCGGAGAGTTGGTTTCGTGCCGCCGTGCGCGATAAAACCCGAGCAACATTTTGACCAATGCCCTAAAGTAGCTCGGACCGAGCTTTGCCACGTTGAAAGTGGAGCTGCCCATATCCACCGTCCGGTTTATCCAGGAGATAGGCACTTCCCGGATATCGTAGCCGGCCAGCAGCGGCCTGAGACCCGTTTCCGCATTGGCGGCAAAGTGCGGTTGGTCTATGGTCATGGTCTTGAAGATATCAGCCCGATAAAGCTTGAGATTGTTGGAGACGTCCCGCATCTTCTTGTGGAACAGCAGCTTTGCCAGCAGGTGAAAAGTGCGGTTGGCCATGATTTTCGCGAACGGATAGTTTATGAGCAGGGAGTCGTGGGAGAAGCGGCTACCGATCGCCCCATCGTGCCCGGCCGCGATCACGTCGAAGAGATCGCGAAACTCCGGGACGATCTGCACGAAGTCGCTGTCCATGCTCAGGATGTATTGTCCCGCGGCCACCGAGTATCCGTCCCGAAGCGCCAGGCCCACCCCGTTGGGGTATGTGCGGTCGAAGAGCCTGATGCGCTCGTCGGTGCGGCCTAACTCGCGCGTGACCTCGGCGGTGCGGTCACTGCTGTTATCGTTCACGACGACGATTTCTTTGATGTACGGGCCATAGAAACCCAGCAGCGCATCCACCAGCCGGGGAACGTTCATCTCCTCGTTGTGGCAAGGTATGACAACCGAAACCGCGCCATGCAGGCACTGGTGTTCGGCCAGGCAGACCTTCGGCCGGCGCAACTGCTCGTCGCCCGGCTTTTTCGCCCAGACGTACAGGGTGCCGCAGAGTTCCCTGACCAGTGGCGCGTGCTCCAGGATGAAGGCCAATGACTGTAAGGGCTGCAGCAGAAAACGCGGCGTTAGGGGGTGAATAATATCGAAAGGGATGACTTCGATTTCTATGTAGCCCTGTTGAGAGGCAACCTGGAGCAGCCTGTACTTCCGAAGAGCGACCTGGCACTGAGCTTGCCCGGCCCACCGTCCCAGCCAGGGGAAGATACTCTTGAGCGCCACCTGCGGGTTCCAGTAATTGGCCTCAAAGAACAGAATCTGACCTCCCGGCTTCAGTAATCGCCGGATGGCTGCCAGGTTTTGCGGATAGAGCTCGTGGCAGAGAATCGCAGTGCCGACAACGTAGTCGAAGCTCTCCGCCGGCAGGTCTTCAAGAAGCTCATGGACCCGTACAAAACGCGTGTTCGGTATGTCGCGCTGTTGAGTAATGAATTCGTCGTTGAAAACCGCTGCGGTAATTGGGTTCTGTCCACGCAAGACCGCCGAAAGGTGCTCGGTCCAGAGGCCGCTGCCCGCTCCCAGATCCAGAATCGACTCGCCGGGCAAGACGTGGAAAGAATGCCGGACTGTGGCGGCTCGCCACCGCAGCTTCAAGGCCGAGGTTCCTGGATGACCGAGCCAATACCGTTCCCGGCATCGCTCCATTTCGCTGAGGTTTTCCTGGAGGCGCGAGGGCCTTTGTGTAGGGACTTCAATCGCCGTAGGGAGTTGCGCGGGTGTCACCATTCTCCGAAGCTTACTTCTCCGACGTATACTGGCGAGCCAGGTGCGTAGCGGGGTAGTCACACAGAGGGCGCCGCTCTCCGCCCAAACGTAAGCTCCAGCTCATATGAATTATAGCGCCGACCAGGTCAAGAAGCACCTTCAGTACCAGGCTGCCAGGCTACGGAAAAGCGCCGGTGGTAGAATTAAAAACAGTCAGAACATCCGCTTCTGGCAGGCAGTTTCCAGAATGACCGCCGGCCCATACCACAATCAGCCCTCCCCCCTGGCACCGCACACGGCTGCGCCGTTCGCTGCACCGGCATATGAGGCCTCGTCGTTCCAGCAGCTCGGGTTCAACGTTCTTCTGGTCTTCCTCTTCCTGGCTTTTAGCCGCATCTTCGATGTGAAGTTCGGAACCCTGCACATTACCGGGATTTCCTACCGCATCGTATTCGCCATGGTCATCCTGAGCCGTGGGTTCCAAGTCGCGCTGAAAAGCAATATCGGGCTGGCTCTGCTTGGGTTTACCGTCTGCTTCGGCCTGTCGGTGCCGTTCAGCATCTGGATTGGCGGCAGCAAAGACATTTTTCTGGACCAGTGGCTGACATTCTCCTTTGTCTCATTTCTGTCCGTGGCGGGTCTGATCGGCAACTATCAGCAGTGGTTTAAGGTATTCAAGACGCTCGCTTACGCACTTTTGACTTTTACGATTATCGCCAATGTTTTCGGGATCTCGGACAATGGCCGGCTTTTTCTGGAACAGGGAAAATTCGGCAATCCTAATGAGATGGCGCAAGCCCTGCTGCTGGGTCTCCCTCTATGGGGCGCCATGATGGCCATCGCCAAGTCGCTTCCGGGTAGAGTGTTTGCGGCAGGGGTGATCGTGCTGATTTTGGCCACCACGTTCCGGACCGGCTCGCGCGGCGCCATGATCGGGTTCGTAGCGATGCTTCTGGTGGTATTTCTGCGGGCCTCGATTATCGGTAAGGTCAGGATCATATTAGCCGGAGTCCTTTTTCTGGGGATTGTGCTGACCACTATGCCGGGGAAGTTGATTGCGCGATATAAAACCGTTGCCGACGATGAG
>JAPKZC010000931.1 GCA_026394025.1 Candidatus Solibacter sp. | reverse complement strand
ACCGCACCCTGGTACGCCCAGACCAGCGTCTCGTCGTCCACGCCGGGAAACGCCTTCTTCAACTCGGCGATCTTCTTCTTCGGCGGAGCATCGGTGATGGACTCCCAGTTGGTGTGCCCGTTCTTGTCGCGCATTTCGCGCTTCCAGGTGCGCCACGCCAGGCGCGAGCGGTCGGTGAGCAGATCCTCTTCCTGGAAGCTGAACGCCTTGGCAAACCGTAGGGCGCCTTCGCCCACCAGCATCATATGTTCGGTTTCCGCCAGCACCAACTGGGCGATTTTCGAAGGTGTCTTGATGCCGCGCAGTGCGCCCACCGCGCCGCCGCGCCGCGTGGGTCCATGAATGCAACTGGCATCCAGTTCCACCACACCGTCTTCATTGGGAAGACCGCCGTACCCCACGCTGCTATCGCGCGGGTCCAATTCCACAATATTCACGCCGGCGATGACGGCGTCCAGGGTATCGCCGCCGCCCTTGATCAGTTCCATGGCCTTGGCGCAGCAGTTGATACCGCCGTTGAAGGCGTTGGCACTGGACACCACGACGGGTCTGGGGCGTGCTTGGGCGGCGGCTCGCTGCGCCATCGGAAGGGCAGCCACACCCAACATCACGGCCCGCCTGCTGAGATTGATGTCTTCCATGAAGATTCCCCTTCCGCCTGCGGTGGCACAGCGGCCACCCGCCGGGTGCGCGCGCAACGGAGCGCCTGATATGCGGAAGATTTTACATTATGTCACACGCCAAGTGGGAGGGAGTAGTCCGGTATGGGAAGGGTGCTCGCCAGACCCAACCCCTGGCAACCGCCTTGCGAAGCGGGTAACATCATTGACTATGACCCGCCGCACCGCATTGGCACTTCTCGGTACCACGCTGGCTCGCGCCGCCACGCGCCTGCCGGCCAACAAGAACGTTCGATGGGCGCTCGGCGCCAACCTGTGGAACTCGTTTCCGCGCGTCCCATTTACCGACATCCTGGACGTGATGAAGGACACCGGCTTCATCGGGATCCGCATGACGCAGTTCCCGCAAATCCTCAAGACCTACGACATCACCGTGCCGCAGTTGCAGAAGGAGTTGTCGAAACGCGGATGCCACATCATCACCATCTCCTACAACGGCGCGGCGCACGACCCGGCGCGGCGCGCCGACGTGATCTCCGGCGCCCGCACCGCCCTGACGTTTCTCAAGGAGTTCGGCGCGAAACACCTGGTAGTGTTCTCGCCCAATCGCACCAATGCGTCGGAAGCGAGCTTCAAGAGCATGTGCGAGTGTTACAACCAACTCGGCGAAGTTGCCGGCGAGATGGGCTTCCGTGCCGGACTGCACAACCACATGGGGCAGATCGTGCAGACCTCCGAAGAAGTGGACCGCTGCATGGCGATGACCGATCCCAAGCTGTTTTGGTTCGCGCCCGACACCGCCCACCTCCATCTGGCCGAATGCGATGTGGTCAAGACCATCGAGAAACACAAGAGCCGGCTGATGCTGCTCGACTACAAGGACGCCGCCAGAACCGCCGATAAGTTCCCCAACAACATCTTCGACTTCGGCGATGGCGAAATCGATTTCCCGGGCTGCCACCGCGTCCTGAAATCGATCGCCTTCCAAGGCTGGCTCTGTGTCGATCTCGACATCGCGCGCAAGGGACCGCGCGCCAGCTACGAACGCTGCGGGGAATACGTCGTAAACAAGCTGGAGTCCATCTATGTCTAAGGTCACCCGTCGCACGCTGCTGGCGGGCGCGGCGGCGAACGCGCTGGCCGCCGATTCCCGAATCATCGACCCCCACGTCCACGTCTGGAGGCACGACCCGGCGTTTCCGTTTGCCGAGGGCGCCAACGTCCCCGCGCGTGACGCCGCCCCCGCGACGCTGTTGGATTTGATGAAGGCCAACGGGGTGGCGCGCACCGTGATCATCCAAGTGATTCACTACAAGTACGACAACCGCTATCTGGCGAGCGTGCTGAAGCAGTTTCCCGGAATATTTCAAGGCGTCGCCCGCGTGGACCCGCTCGACCCGGGGGCGCCCGATCACCTGTCGCGTTTGACCGCGCAGGGCTTTCGCGGGGTGCGACTCTCTCCGGCGGGGAACGCGGGCGGCGACTGGTTTCGCGGGCCGCTCATGCCGCCATTGTGGAAACGATGCCAGGAACTCAAAGTGCCGATGACGGTGCTGGCGCCCATCACGCGCATGCCCGATGTGGCGGTACTGCTCGAAAAACTGCCCGACCTGACGGTGGTCATCGACCACATGGCCGATTGTCCGGTGGATCAGCCGGCGGAACTCGAAAAGTTGATCGCCCTTGAGCGCTACCCCAAGGTGTTCGTGAAAGTTTCGCACACATGGTCGATTTCCAAACAGCCGTATCCATGGCTGGACGCGCAAGAGTACGTCAAGCGCCTGCACGCCGCCTTCGGACCCGAACGCCTCATGTGGGCCACGGACTGGCCGATTGTGGAGAACGTGTCCACCTATGAGCGCGCGTTGAGCGTGGTGCGCGATGAGATGAAATTCCTCAACGCCGAAGACAGGAACTGGATGATGAACAAGACCATCGAACGAGTCTGGCCTTTTGGAGCGTGATGCCATGCGAACGTTACTCATTCTCTTGACTTGCGGCGCGCTGCATGCGCAGATCCCGCCAACTGATGCGCGCAACACGGAGATTCCGAATACCGATACCCACTTCACGGCGCGCACCTACAAGACCCTGGCCGAGTGGCAGGCGCGGCGCGCGCACCTGCGGAAGCAGATTCTCTCCGCCGCCGGCCTGCTGCCCATGCCGCCGAAGAACCCCCTCAATCCGCAGATCTTCGGACGCATCGAGAACCAGACGTATTCCATCGAAAAAGTGCTGCTGGAGACGCTGCCGGGCTACTATCTCGGCGGAAATCTCTATCGCCCCATGAAGCCTGCGCCGGCCGGCGGCTTCCCGGGAATCGTCTCACCCCACGGGCACTGGACCTACGGGCGGCTGGAGCATACGTTACTCGCGAGCGTGCCGGCGCGCTGCATCAATCTGGCGCAGCAGGGCTTCGTGGTCTTCTGCTATGACATGGTGGGCTACAACGACACCGTCCAGACGCCGCACGATTTCGGCACTCCGGCCGAACAACTCTGGGATTTCGGACCGCTCAGTTTGCAGTTGTGGAACTCCATCCGAGTGGTGGATTTCCTGCAATCGCTGCCCGGCGTCAACGCCGCGCAGATCGGCGCAACCGGCGCGTCGGGCGGCGGCACGCAGGCATTTCTGCTGGCTGCCGTGGATGACCGCATACAGTTCTCCGCGCCGGTGAACATGGTCTCGGCCATCATGCAGGGCGGAGGCCTGTGCGAGAACGCGCCCAACCTGCGCCTGGATACGTTCAACGTGGAGATCGCCGCCATGATGGCGCCGCGGCCCATGATCATGGTATCGGCCACCGGAGATTGGACCAAGAACAATCTCACCGAAGAATTCCCCGCCGTGCGGGCCATCTACGAACTCTTCGATAAGGCGGCCAACGTGGAGAGCATGCATCAGGACGCGCCGCACAATTACAACCAGCTGGCTCGCGAGGCAGTCTACCGCTTCTTCGGCAAGCACGTGCTGGGCGAAACCAATGCCGACAAATCCAAGGAACGCGGTATCCGCCTCGAGAAACTTCAGGATATGCTTGCCCTGCACAATCGCGTACTCCCCGCCAACGCCCTGGATTACGCGGGAGTGTTCGCGCAATGGGTGCGGACGGCGCAGACGCTGGTACGGAACATCACGGACCGCAATCAGTTGCGCGAGATGATGCAATTCGCCCTGGGCGTGGAATGGCCGGAGCGCGTGGTCAGCCGGGCCGAGGGTGAGAGAATCGTCTTCGGGCGTCCCGGCCGCAGTGACCGAGTGGCCGGATTCTGGTTCCCCGGCGAAGGGCGCAAGGTGCTCTTCATCCATCCCGATGGCGCGGAGGCCGCGCGCAACAGTCCCGAGTTCGCCGCCCTGGTGCGTACCGGGCGACCTATCTACGCCATCGACGCGTTCCAAACCGGCGCTGGCGTGGCTCCGCGCGATCGCGACGCCAAGATGTTCCTCACCTTCAACCAGAGCGACGACGCCAACCGCGTGCAGGACATCCTCACCGTGCTGCGCTGGCTGGACGTGCCGGATGTGGAACTGGCGGGCGTGGGCAAAGCCGCGGTCTGGTGCCAGTTCGCAGCGGCGGTCTCGCCGCGGAAGGTGCTTTTGAGGGCCGATGTATCGAACTTCACAGGTACGGACCAGGAATTCGTCGATCGCTTCTTTGTACCCGGTATACAACGCGCCGGAGGCCTGCGCGTGGCGCGGTTGTTGTCTGAGAATAGAGAGTAAATGATCGTTACCGTAAACCCCGCCACGGGCGAAAGAGGCGCCACGTTCGATTCGCTCACCGAAGCGCAATTGGACGAACGGCTGGCGCGTGCGGTTGAGGCCTTCCGAACCTATCGCCACACCGCGTTCGCCCAACGCGCCGCCTGGATGGAAAGCGCGGCCCGAATCCTGGAAGCGGAGAAGGACACGTTCGCGCGCATCATGACGCTCGAAATGGGCAAACCGCTGGCGGCCGCGCGCCAGGAGGCCACCAAGTGCGCCACCGCCTGCCCTTCATACGCTATCAGCCAATCGGCGCGGTGCTCGCGGTGATGCCTTGGAATTTTCCGTTCTGGCAGGTCTTCCGCTTCCTGGCGCCGGCCCTGATGGCGGGCAACGTGGGCCTGCTCAAACACGCTTCCAACGTGCCGCAGTGCGCTCTCGCCATCGAAGACATCGTGCGCCGCGCGGGATTCCCGGCGGACGTGTTTCAGACGCTGCTGATCGGCGCGGAACTGGTGCAGGGGCTGATCGACGACCCGCGCGTGAAGGCGGTCACCCTGACCGGCAGTGAGCCGGCGGGCCGCAAGGTGGCGGCGCAGGCCGGCAGGCAGATCAAGAAATGCGTGCTGGAACTGGGCGGCAGCGATCCTTTCATCGTCATGCCCAGCGCGGATCTCGACGCCGCCGTACGTACGGCGGTGCAGGCGCGCGTTCTCAATAACGGGCAAAGCTGCATCGCCGCCAAGCGCTTCATCGTGGAGGAAGGCATCGCCGATGAATTCGAGCGGCAGTTTGTGGCGGCGATGGCCGGCTTGGTGGTCGGTGACCCGATGCAGGAGTCCACGCAGGTAGGCCCGCTGGCCACGCCCGTCATCCTGCACGAACTCGATGAGCAGGTACAGCGCTCCGTGGCTGGGGGCGCGCGCGTACTCACCGGCGGGCACAGGCTCGAACGTCCAGGCCACTACTATGCGCCCACGGTGCTGGCGGACGCGCCGGAGACTTCACCCGCGTACTGCGAGGAGTTGTTCGGACCGGTGGCCGTGGTGATGCGCGCCCAAGGTATTGATGCTGCCATCCGCCTGGCCAACGACACGCGGTTCGGACTCGGGGCCAGCGCATGGACCCGCGATGCCGCCGAACAGCAGCGCTTCATCGAGGAGATCGACGCCGGGATGGTATTCATCAACGGCATGGTGGCCTCGGACCCGCGCCTGCCCTTCGGCGGAGTCAAGGCGTCGGGGTACGGGCGCGAACTCAGCGCGTGGGGAATTCGCGAATTCGTGAATGTGAAGACCGTCGTGGTGCGGTAGGGGCGGCCGGTACTCGCACCCCCTCCGAGCCTGTTACTATCGATTCGAGGACTTGTCGAATGTTGGTTCCCTTGCTGATTTTCCTCATCGGGCTGGCCGGGACGCTTGGGCTCGTGCCGCTTTTTGGCCACCGCTCGGTCAGACCGCGCATTGGGTCCGCAGTCCTCTTCGGTTACGTTGCCAGTGGCGCTCTGGCATGGTGGTTCGTTCCATCCGTTTGGCGGATGTCATTCTGGAAAACGCTCGCCGCATCGGTCGACGCCAACACCTACGGTCATCCCACGGAGCATTACGCCCAGGGCATCGTAGCCATGATGTTGTTCGCCTGCGTGGTGGGAGCGCTGGCCAGCGGCGTACTGGCGGCGGCCACTGCGAAATTCTGGAAGAAAACCCACCTGGCCTGACGGTATGAGACGGCGCGAATTTCTGTCGCTGGCGGGCG